>JAOACN010000560.1 GCA_026417815.1 Chloroflexaceae bacterium
GGTAGGGCGCGAAGAGCAGGGCCAGCAACACGTAGCCGCCGGTCCAGCCCATAATATAGGCCAGGCCATCATAGCCGATCAGGAAGAGCGTACCGGCCATCGAGATGAACGAGGCGGCGCTCATCCAGTCGGCGCCGGTGGCCATGCCGTTGAACACGGCTGGCACGTTGCGCCCGGCGACGTAGTACTCATCGAGCAGCTTGGTGCGCGAGATGATCCCGATGGTGGCGTACAGCGCCATGGTCAGCAGCAGGAAGACCCAGCCGATGATCTGCGAGGGCAGGCCGGCGAAGACCTCCAGCAGCAGCATGATGGTCGATACGATGAGAAAGCCGACGGTAAAGAGCCCATAGTACCGCGCCATCTTGTTGCGGAAGACGCTCTGGGCGCTCGAAGAAGAGACAGCCATGGTCACACTCCTGACACTTGCAACACCACTCGTCAGCAGATGGCCCGTGGAGGGCGAGCCGCATCTGGCCAGCTCTGGCGGTAACTCCGTCGTTCAACCACGGGGCGCACAAATGCAACTGAGCGCGATACCGGTTGCGATGGAACGGCGATCCTCCTGACGGATGGCGCGGCGCTAGCGGTCGCGGTCACTCAGGCCGTACTTCGCGTCGAGCCGGTTCATGGCAAAGGCGTAGTAGAAGATGAGAATCACGAAGACCACCAGCGATCCCTGCGAGCCCATGTAGTAGCCCAGGGGGAAACCGGCGATCACGATGTTGTTCAACTGATTGACGAACAGCACCGGCACATACGAGACCACGAACCAGATGATGATCAGCGTGGTGATCAGGCGCAGGTTCTCCTGCCAGTACAGCCTGGCGCGCTCCTCGGCAGGGAGCTTGGTTAAGTCGGTCATTGAGGGCCTCCTTGCTCGCTACGTCCGGCGCTTCCTGGCGCCTTCCAGTGCGCAATCGCATCCACTTCCCGAAGCCATCCGGTTTCGGCGAACACGGGCGAATCACCCCGGCGCGACGATCGTGGTCTACGTCGAGATGCGAGGAGGAGCCGCGTTCCGCGGCGCGCCCCTCAGAACCGATGTTTCGGGTTATTCGATGGATTGCTCGGTGTCACCAGACTACCAGAGCTTTTTCATGGCCGTTTAAGGTTTGTGTAAAGTTTCTGTAAAGCCCGGGGCGAGGGGGCCCCCAGGCTTCTCCAGGACGGGATGAAGAAGAGTATTTCTGGGAGGGCTACGCCCTCCCAGACCCTCCCCTGGTGGTGGCGCTGCCGCCCATCCCGAACCAGCGCTCGTTCAGCCGCGCGAAGAAGCCGTTGCGTCGCAGAGCGTCGAGGATGCGGTTGACCTCGGCTTCGAGGCGGAAGGCCGCGCGGGGGAAGGCCAGGGCCAGGGGTTCGCTGGTCAGCGCCGCGACGATGCGCAGATCCTCACGGCCCTGGGTGGCCTCCAGCGCCGTCACCATGTCGGTGATCACCGCGTCGAGCCGGCCCGCCCGCAGGTCGGCCAGGGCAGCCGCGGGGTCGTCGTAGTCCGGGCGGAGCGTGAAGCTCGCCCCCTCGCGCAGCAGGCGCCGGGCCAGGGCGTCGGCGTCGGCGCCCAGGGCCACCCCGACCACCCGGCCGCTCAGATCGGCCATACCGGCGACAGGCGCGCCAGTCGGGGCCACCAGCGCCTGACCGGCGTCGAAGTAGAAGCGTGAGAAACGGGCGCGGAAGCCCTGTTCCGGGGCGTAAGGCAGCGCCGAGGCGATCATATCGGCCCGGCCGCTCACCAGGGTGTCGTACAGCCCGTCGAAGCCCGTAGGTACAAACTCGACCTCTACCCCCAGTTCCGCGGCGATGGCCCGGGCCAGGTCAATGTCATAGCCTATCAGTTCCCCATCCCGTTCGAAGGCAAACGGCCGGAAGCCCACGTCGGTCGCCACCCGCAACGTGCCCCGACGCTGCACCGCTGCCCAGACCGGGTCGAGGGGCGCCCCGCGGGCGCCGCCCTCGGCGCTCCAGGCCAGCAGCGCGTACAGCACCAGCACGCCCAGGGCCATCCTGTCGAACAGAGCCTTTGCCATGGTTCACACCAGCATTGCCGTCTGGCGGGTTGCGAGGAGGCGCGGCCTTCCCGTGATCCGGGTTGCGCCCGGCGGGCGCAGCCGTTCGCCCCTCTCGTATGGGGGAGGTTTGGCAGGTCGCAGTCCCTCCGAGTACGTGTTCACACTGCTCCCGGGAGCGAGGGCATCATGCCCTCGAATTCTGACGAAGGTAGTACTCCAGGGGGGCGACTCATCATATTCTCATTAACGTTCCTTGATTCTCACAGATGGCTGAAGTATACTTCAAGGCAACGACCGTACTTCTGCGTTGTTCCGAGCTGCGCCGGAGATGGTCAAACTGCTCACCTGATCCCATAACGCGCGAAATCTGCACCGCTGCGCCAGAGAAGCCTGAGAAGGCGCTTCTGACAGGGTAACCTGCTTGTCTCGTTGCCGGCGCCGCGCGAACAGGGAAACGTCCATGGAAGAGCCTCGCGAGCAGCAACCAGTTGCGGCGCCGCCCCCGCCCGCCGGATCATCCTACGGCGCCGCGCCGCCGCTGGGGGTGTATGCCACGACTCCCGCGCCCTCGGCGCCCGGCGTAGCCGCGCGCGTCGCGCGCCTGCTCTTTCATCGCGCCTTCTGGTACGCTGAACAACTCTGGCTGGTGGCCCGCCCCCATCTGGGATGGATCATCCTCACCACCTTCCTCACGGGCGTGATTGGCTTCCTCAGCCTGCTGCTCATCCTGCCGCGGCTCGTGCGCGAGCAGCCGGCGGATATCCGCGTGTCCTGGCTCCAGCCCGCCCCCGCGGTGGTGGATTTTCTGCGCGGCCAGCAGACCTACGATGCCGATCTGATGTGGAACTCCTTCAGCGCCAGTTTCCAGGAGTCGCTGCAGTCCCGCGACTTCACCCGCGAGGCCCTGGCCGAACAGATGGAGCAGGAACGCCGCAACGGGCAGCGTTACCGCAAGTTCCAGTACATCGGCGGTATCAAGCTGCCCGATAACCAGGCGATGTATTTCTACGTCGTGGAGGTGTCAGTTCCCCAGAGCGCCCGCGCGCGCTCGATTTCCTTCGTCTTCACCGTGGACCGAGACGGCAAGATTGTCGCCATCGAGTAAAGGCGCCGTTACCTTGCGCTTCATGGCGGAGCGCCGGCGCGCACCTGGAAGTGGAGTAGACGCATGGCCATTGAGCCCTACCGCCCCAACGATGCACAGTACCGCGATGATTTCGATCGCGAGCTCGACAAGAAGCTGGACAGGCTCTTCTACCGCTGGCAGTGGAAGCTGTTCCGCTTCGTGCGCACGCTGATCTTCATCGCGATCGGGATCTGGCTGGCGACGAACTTGCTGCCCCCGGTGTTCGAGACCGTTCTGTCGGGCAACCTTGGCCCGATGATCCTGCAGTTCATCCCCGTCGCCATTTACCTCTTTTTCTTCATCGGCTTCCAGTTCTTCCTGATGTACTACTTTATGGCCCGCACCCGCATCTACTGGGTGAAGCCGGGCGAGACGGGCATCAGTTTCAAGGACTACCGCGGCAACCCCGAGGTGCTGGAGGCGGCGCGGCGGGTAGTGACGCTGCTCAAGGGCGCCAAGGAGTTCAAGAAGATGGGTGGCGAGGTGACCCGCGGCATCCTGCTGATCGGGCCGCCCGGCACCGGCAAGAGTTACCTGGCGCAGGCCATCTCTACCGAGGCCGGGGTGCCCTTTGGCTACCTCAGCGCCCCGTCGTTGCAGTCGGCCTGGATGGGGATGGGCAACATCAAGGTGATGAACCTGTACCGCAAGGCCCGCCGCTTCGCCCGCGAGTACGGGGCCTGCATCATCTTCATTGATGAAATTGACGCCATCGGCGGCGCCCGCTCGACCAGCTTGATGGGCACCGGGGCCGCGGGGATGGACGGCAACGCCGCAGGAGGGTTGCACCGGGTGGTGATGGGCATCGGCGGTATGATGGGTGGCGGCAGCGGCATTCTCAACGAGTTGCTGCTGCAGATGGACCCGCCGCCGCAGGATAGCTGGTGGGGCAAGCTGTTGCGCACCCTCCGGCTCCGCAGCGGCAAACCCGACATGCCCCCCGTGCTCACGATGGCGGCCACCAACCTGGCCGAGACCCTCGATGCCGCCTTGCTCCGCCCCGGGCGCTTCGACCGCAAGATCGCCGTTGAGCCGCCCGATGCCGATGGCCGGCGCGAGGTGATCGAGTATTACCTCAGCAAGGTCAAGCACGAGCCGATGCCGATTGACCGCATGGTCTCCGACACCATCGGCTACACCCCGGTGGCGATCAAGTACTGCATCAACGAGGCCACCATCCACGCCCACTTCGACGGGCGCGCCGCCATCAACTACTGGGACTTCACCCGCGCCCGCGAGACCCACGAGTGGGGCCTGCGCCAGCCCATCCGCAGCATGTCCTACGAGGAGCGCCGTCGCATCGCCTACCACGAAGCCGGGCACGCCTACGCCATGGTCAAGCTGCTCAAGAAGGAGCGCCTCACCAAGGTCACCATCGTGCGCCACGGCACCGCCCTCGGCTTTGCCGCCTGGAAGCCGGAGGAAGAGATCCATACCCGGACCAAGGACGAGTTGCTCGACCGGATCAAGATCAGTCTGGCCAGCCGCGCCGCCGAGGAACTCTTCCTGGGCATCCAGATGAGCGGGGTGACCAGCGATCTGCAGGGGGCCACCGGCCTGGCCGCGATGATGGTCGGGGCCTACGGGATGGACGAGAGCTTCTTCTCCTACCTGACCTTTGGCATGCAGGGCCTCAATGCGCCGGACATCAAGCCGCGCATCGAGGCGATCCTCCAGGAGCAGTACCGTCAGGTGAAAAGCCTGCTGGAGAACAACCCCGAGGCGGTCATCGCCATTGCCGAGGCGCTCATCCTGCGCAACGAGTTGACCGACATTGACGTGAAGGAGATCCTCGACCGGGTTGAGGCCGAGCATCCCTTCACGCCGATCAGCGCCCGCAGGGAGCGCGCCGCCTTTGGCTTCGCCGCGGCCACGCGCGCGCAGAGCAGCGGCGCCCTGGTGCGGCGCCGCCGCGAGGCGCGACCGGTCGTCCTGCCAGCGCCCGGCACGATCATCCTCGATGCCGAGCAACGCCGCGATGAGAACATGGGCGACGCCTGATCTCGGCGCCGCCTGCTGCAAACCTGCTCACCGCAGAGGACGCGGAGGGCGCAGAGGGTATTAAAGGCCCATCCTCTGCGCCCTCTCTGTGCTGTGCGGTACGTCCGGACAGGTGCCACACCAACCTCCTCTCGGAACCCGGCCCTGCTTTTCGTTTCTGGCAATACCTGTGTTGTAAGATGAGACGAGCAGGGGTGTTCCTGGGAGGGCTCGACCCTCCCAGACCCTTCCGTTTTCACATCAACCTGACACACAGGAGTCCCCTTCGTGGTCACAGAACTGGAAGCCGAGGTCGCGCGTCTCCGGAGCCTGGTGGAGCGGCGCGACGCCACCCTCGCCGCGCTCGCCGAGGTGGCGCGGTTGTTGTCGATTCACCTCGATCCGCGGACGCAGATGCCGCAGATGCTCGCCGTGCTGGGAGAAGCGGTTCAGGTCAGTCGCGCCTACATCTTTGTGAATGTGGCGCCTGAGAGCGACCACGCCGTGATAAGCCAGGTGGCAGAGTGGGTGGCGCCGGGGATCGCGCCGCAGATTGGCAATCCGGAGTTACAAAACTTGCCCTTCGCCGAGGCCGGCTACGGGCGCTGGGAGCTCCTGCTGAAGCAGAACCAGGTCGTCTACGGCAAAGTGGCTGATTTTCCGGCCGCCGAGCAGGAACTGCTGGTGGCGCAGGACATCCTCGCCGTGGTCGTGGCGCCGATTTTCGTCGGGCCGAGGTGGTGGGGCTTGATGGGCTTTGACCATTGCACGATGGCCCATCGCTGGGATGAAGTCGAAGTGGAGGCGCTGCGCAGCGCCGCGGTGATGTTCGGCGCTGCGCTCTACCGCCGCGAGACGGAGGAGCACGTGCTGGCGGCCCAGCGCGACGCGCTGCGGGAGCTTTCTACGCCTTTGATACCTATCACCGATGATGTGGTAATTATGCCCCTGATCGGCACGATTGATAGCGGCCGGGCGCAACTGGTGATGGAGACCCTGCTCGATGGGGTGGCGGAGCGGCAGGCGCGGCTGGTCATCCTGGACATCACCGGGGTGCCGCTGGTGGACAGTCAGGTGGCCCAGGCGTTGATCCGGGCGGCGCAGGCGGTGAAACTGCTGGGCGCGCGGGTGATGCTCACCGGGATCCAACCTCAGATCGCCCAGACGCTGGTACATCTCGGGGTTGCTCTGAGCGGGATCCAGACCCAGAGCAGTTTGCAGGCGGGCATCGCGGCTGCGCTGCGGGGGTAGTATCTGTCGCGCGGGGGAAGGGGAAACCGCTCACGTACAGAGTTTTTCGGGCGAGAAGGATCTC
>JAOACN010000578.1 GCA_026417815.1 Chloroflexaceae bacterium
AACCTGTTCCGAGCGAGCGGGGTAGGCCAGCACCGGGCAGGCGACGCCAAGGGCGCGCAGGGCTTGCAAGGTCGTCACGCCATCCAGCCCGTGCATCATCACATCGAGCACGACCAGATCCGGGGAAATTTCTAACGCGGCGCGCACCGCCTCTTCGCCACTGCCAACCGCTACGACCTCATACCGGCCCACCAGGCGCAGCACCCGCTCAAGCAGTGATCGAGCCGTATACACATCGTCAACCAGCAGGATCGTAGCCATAGCGCGACTCCTTGACCCTGCGAGCGTCGGGTGGCCCGCCTGGCGCCGTTGGTAACCCTCGTTGCTCCGTGCTCCACCATAACTCTACCCTCAGACACACACCGAACCTGACACTCCATCCGAGCGCATGTGATGGGTCCGCCCGTACCCTGGAAAGCCGAAGCGTTGGCTGCACCAACGCTTCGGCCCAACCAGGCTCGGACGGGGGACCGGAGAACGCCGCGGTCCGTAAAGGCAATTCTCCGGCCCATTGCGGGGTGCGGGCTGGTCCCGGGGTCAGTCACCCTCACGCTGGGCCACGCCGGCGCTCAGCGGGGCGACAGCAACGCCGGGGGCCGGCGTGCGCGGCAAGGTGAAATAGAACGTGCTCCCCTTGCCGAGTTCGCTTTCCAGCCAGATCCGTCCACCGTGCAATTCAACCAGCCAGCGCGAGATGGCCAGCCCCAGACCCGTGCCGGTGTACAGCCGCGAGTCGTCACGGTCAACCCGCTCGAAATAGTTGAAAATGCGTTCCTGGTCGGCCGGGGCGATGCCAATGCCCGTATCGCGCACCCAGATGGTCACCTCGACACTACTGGCGCACGCGCCCAGCGCCACTTCACCGGTATGCGTAAACTTACAGGCGTTGGAAAGGAGGTTCAGCAGCACCTGGCGCACGCGCACTTCATCGGCGACGACCATCGGCAAGGCGCCGCTATACTCGCGACGCAGTTGCACGGGACGGTTCTGCACCAACCCCCTGGCGGCCTGGAACATCGCATCGAGTACCGGCACCAGGGGCAGGGGCGCGAGGTGCAACTCCAGGCGCCCTGCCTCAACCTGGGCCAGATCGAGCACCTCGTTGATCAGGCGCAGCAGGTGCTGGCCGTTCCGCCGGATCTCGGCCAGATCAGCAACTATGGGCGGCGCGAGGGTCGGGGTCTCGTAGATCTCCGGATGTTCGATCATCGCCGTGCTGAAGCCGATAATAATGTTCAGCGGCGTTCGCAACTCGTGGCTCATGGTGGCGATGAAGCTCGCCTTGGCGCGCGCGGCGGCTTCAGCGGCTGCGCGGGCCGCTTCCAGTTCCAATCGCTGCTGGTAGAGGCGGTCGTGCAGGCGATCGCGCTCACGGAGCGCAGCCTCCAGGTCAGCCCGGGTGCGCTGCAGAGCCGCTTCGCGACGCCGGGAGCGAGAGGCGGTCCTGATCCGCCAGGCGATCAGGCCCCGCCGTTGATGAACGCTCACCCAACCCATGACCGCAACCCCGAGTAGCAGTGTTGCCAGCGTCAACCCGGTGGCGATACGTTCTCCTGACGCCCCGATCCCCTTATCTGGCCCGATGACCAGGGAGGCGACCACCAGCCCCACCACCAGCGTCAGACTGTCGCGCGCCACGGCCCGCAAGGTCTGGGGACCGGCCAGCAAACCGGCGAGGGCCACACCCAGGGCCGAGAGGTAGATCAGCGGATTGCGCTCCAACCCCAAAACCAGACTGCTGAGCAACGGAAAGACGGCAGCAACGTAGGCGATGAGGGTGGCCGAGGCCTTAACACGCCCGCGGCGGTACAGCACCGCCGTGACCCCGATACTCGTGAGGAGCGCCCCCAGCAGCAGGTACGCTCCCAGCGTCGTGGGTGTGGGGAGCAGGATCAGTACGCCGATGGCCAGCAACGCCAGCGCGCCAGCGGCCGGCAACACGAGTGGCAACGCCCGGCGCGCCAGGTACTCAGGTGAAGGCAGACGAATGACCCGCATCAGGTAGCCCCGCTCGAGAGCATCTGCAAAGGACGGCCGGATTGTAACGAGCGCGCCCCTCTGCTGCGAGGGGCGACGAGGGACCACTGGCCCCTACCCAGCAGTGATGCGCCAATTCACTGCAAATATCAGAAACCACGTATGGAGCATACAAAGTCTGTATGGTCGCTGTCAAGTCCTGCGGTTCTGATTATCTTAACAAAATTTTCATTTCCTGTGCTAGTAAGCGAATACCTCCTGCCGGAGGGCAGGGAAAGCGGGTTTCCCCACGTCCCTGCCGCTGACGAAACTCACCGTGCGGTGGCCGGGCGCGGCTGAACGACGATACGCCAGCACGCGACATCGTCGAGGGGCACGTCGGTAAAATGCACCAGGCCAGCATGATCGGTTTCGCCACGAAAGCGTTGTTCGGCGGTCTCAAGGAACACGGTGCTGCCGGCCTGATCGAAGGGGTCGGCATCGGCCAATTCGACGCAGATCCGCACCAGGCCCTGCTCGTCCTGCTCATCCGCGGCAAGCACCTCAACGGTGATATGCGGGTCGTTGTCGCTGGTCTGTGGAACGGTGTAGGTGTAGCGCAGGCGCAGGCCAACCGCGCGGGCCAGGGTAGGGGGGCGCATGAGGGCCAGCAGCGGTTCGGAGAACTGGATCACGATCGTGTCGACGAGGCGGGCAACCACTGATTGGACGCCGGAAGCCACATCAGCCAGGGCGCCCAGCGGCGCGGGTGGAGCTTGCAGGAAGTCAAGGTCGGGCGCCGGCGGCTCGGGGAAACTGAGCGTTTCGTGGCCATAGAGCGTTTCCAGCGCGGAGAGCAACGCCTCGGCCTCCGCGCTACAACTGTCGCAGCCTTGCAGGTGCGCCCCGACTTCGCGCAACTTCGCCGTCAGCGGTTGCCCGAGCAGCACTGCTGTCACGTATTCGGGAAGGATGGCCAGCACCTGAAGATGAAACGCAGCACTGTCGTCCTTTTCCGGGCCATCGCCGTACCGGGCCGCAGGTTCCATGCCCTGTATCCTTTCTCCGCCTCGGGAGGGCCGTGCCCTCCCAGACCTTCCGGTCGGTCAGGGGTAAGGGGAAACCAGGTTTCCCCGTGTCCCTCCAACCGGCACGGGAATGCTAAAGCGTTTTCGTGGGAAGGCTTCGCTCTCCGAGCCCCCCATGAAGCAGAGGGATGGGGAAACCTGGTTTCCCCGTGTCCCTCCAACCGGCACGGGATGCAAAAGCGGGTTCTCTCGGGTGAGCGTCGCCCTCCCGGCCCCTCCCGTCGGGCAGGGGTAGCCTCAGGATGCCCATTTCAAATCCAGTCCCCAATCGTGCGCCAGTTGTTGCCATACCGGTGAGGCGCGCAACTGGTTCAGACCCCTTGAGCGCAGCACGTGCACACTGGCGACCGGCCTGGCCATGTACGCGCTGATCGTCTCGTCGTCAAGATCGGCGATGAACTTCAGCCAGACGGCCTCGAGTTGATGCCGCGCGCGGGGTTGCTGGCGCAGCACCTCGTCAAAGCAGGCCCGCACTTGCTGGCGCAGATCGGCGCGTAAGGCGCTCTGCTCCGGGTCGCCGTGCTCGGCGACCACCTGCCGCTCATCCAGAAGTTCCAGGGGCACGGCTACCGCCAGTCTGGTCCACAACGGTCGCAAGACGTTGCGCAGTTCCAGCGCCGCGACGGCCAGAAACGCCCCCGGTGAATGGTAGTTGTCCAGTTTTTTCCAGATGCGCAGCAGGGTTTCATTCACGGCCTCGGCCCGCGCATCAGGCGCCAGATCGGCGATTTCGCGAAAGGAAAGCCCGTACAGGTAACGGTGCAACTCGATGAACCCGAGGTCCTGGCGCTCGCGGCCCTCATCGCCGCGACATGCGCCGTAGAGGCACTGGCAGTACACGTTGATCGCCGCCCGCCACAGGTCCGTCACTTCGCCGCGCGCGACGCTTGCCTCGGTCCGCCGCGCGAACTCGTCAACGCTGAGGAGTTGCCAGCCAAACCGCTGCATTACCCGGGTCACGATCTGGCGATACCGTTCGCGCGCATCGTTCTCGATTACACCCTCATCGTCGAAGACGCCCTCGGTCATGGGGGGAGACACACCTTCTGCTAGGGCGTCGCGTTGGAGCGCAGGCCCGTCTTGTACCACGGGCCCGGGAGTCAACCGCCGGGGGTCCAGTAGATCCGGTAGCGTTCAACCGGAACCGTTTCCCCTTCGCCGGTCAGCGCCGGAGCGGTTCCCAGGCCCTTCTGGAGCGGGAGCGCCAGGTAAGGAAGCGCAGGCGCGTAGGTGACGTGCCGTATCCAGCGTTGCTCCTGCGCGTCCCAGCGGTAGATCACCAGATCGCCGCGGCGCCCGCGCGCGTCCCAATCATAGTATAAAACGAGCGTGGCGGTATAATCCAGAAGTGCCACATTACTGGCCAGGCTGAACACGTAACTGCGCGCCTCGGCGCCGTCGGGGAGGCGCTGGTGGCCTCCAATGAGGGTTGTGGTAACGATACGCACACGTTCGTCAGGGTCGGGTGGCGCCTCGGGCGCGAGGGATGGCCGTGGCTGGCGGTCATCCGGCTCGACGAAGAAGAGCATGGCGTTGCCGTCGGCGGAGCCGGCGGTGATCGGCAGGCGCCCGCCGGTGGTCGAGTTCGGTCCGCCTCCCTGGGAGTAACTGACGACGAAGAAGGCGTCATCGGCCCAGCGCAGCAGCACGTGGCCGTCGAGGTGCGGTACGGGACGGGCCTCGGTGATCAGCGTGGCGGCGTCGAGGTCGCGCAGCGCCAGGGGCGCAAGCGGGCCGTGGGGGCCGCAGGGGTAGATCTGCACGGCATCGGGCTTGCGCCCATGCGCTTCGACCCGCGCCGCTACGGCGACGGGGTCGCGCGCGGCGCCTTCCAGCGCCCGAGGCAGCACGTCAACGAAGAAGGGCCGATCCAGCCCCGGCGGGGTGGCGTCACTCCAGGCGAGCCGGACGGGTGTTCGCCGCCCTGGCGCGGGCGGGGTCGCCGGGGCGACGAAGGCGGCCCGCTGCACCCGCAGCGCGTCCTGAACCTGGCTGATGAGCAGGATCTCATCCCCGGCCTCGGCGCCGCAGAGGAGAAATCCCTCGCGCTGGTCAGTCGCGGAGATCTTGCCCTGGGCGATCAGCCCGCGGGGCATGCCGTCCTCGCCGCGGGGCTTGAGCACGTGGAGCCAGTGGGCCGCGTCGGGGCGCCTGACCGAACCGCCCGCTACCCGCGCCAGTGGCTCGGCCAGGTCGAGGTGCGCTTCCCGGGCCTGTTCGAGGCTGATGGCGACGCCGGGGTGGTAGCGCGTCGCCGGAAGGTCCACGAACACCGGCAGGGGCAGAGGCAGGGCCAGCGGTCCCTCCATCGGGCGCTGATCCCGGGGATCATCGGCGGGCAGGAGCGGAAAATTGGCCCGCAGCGTTGCGAAAATCGTCTGCCAGGGCGGCAGTTCGCTGATCTGGGTGGCCGCCATCAGACTGGCGTCAACCGGCAGCGCCACGCGGGGCAGCGCCGCTCTGACGGTCGTTGCGCCCTTCGGCGCCCGCTCGCTCACCTGCCAGCGCCGCTGGCGGCCACGCTGGACAAGTATGGTATCCTCCAGATACCCGTCGTTGATATTGAGCGCGTAGTGGCCCCACTCGTGGATCAGCGCCCGGTACCCTTCCGGCGTGTCCCAGGTCGCAAGGAGCCCCGGGTCCTTCTGCCAGATGCCGCGCCCCACGCGGATGCCCTTGAACTTGCGGTCCTCGTGCAGCCCGTTGTTCCATGCCCGGGGATGCACCCGGTTGGAGGCCAGCACCTGGATGTCGGCGCCGTCGAGCAGGGCCGGCCCGCCGATGACGATCTGGCCGAAGGCCATGTAGCCGTTGGTCACATCGTAGAGGAAATCCGAGGCCCGTTGCATGGCGACGCGGATCTGCTGGCAGGTTGCCGCTGAGGGTTGCCATTCGAGGGCCACGATAACGTTAAATAGATACAGCACCGATCGGAACAAGGGCTCGCCGTTGATCGCCGTTAGCGCGCGGGCGTGTTCATCGGGCGCGTAGGCCAGCCACTTCTCACGGAAGGGCGCGGTGCCGGGAAGCGCGCCTGGCTGGTCGAGCAAGGCGGGATCGGCCCGGACGAAGGCCTCCTGCTGGGTCGCGGTACGGTCCGCATTCGGGCTGTGCAGATAGGTCAGCCTGACCGCCTTGCAACGCGCTGCCGCCTCGCCGTGGCTGGCCGCATCGAACCGGAAGGGCAGATCCAGGCGATAGCGATCGTCGTCCATGGAGATTCTCCTGAACTGGAATGACCTGTACTGGCGGGGGGCCGCCGGCCCCCGAAGATCCTTGCTTCCTGGCGGGGCGCGGCGAAGCCACGCTCCAGCAGGAAGGGGAAAGCTCGGGGTTTAGCCCCTCCGAACCTCCTCGTAGTGGAAGCTGCGGCAGGTGACAAAGTAGCGGTACCGCGCTGTACACATGAGTGTGTCATGTCTGCTCCCACATTGCCGGCCATCGTGCGTTGCGCCATCTTTGAACGCTTCGATCGGGCCATGCTACGGGCGGTGCTCGAACTCGACGCCAGCGAAGCGGGCGCGGTTCTGGCGCTGGCAGAGATTGAACGCATCAGGCCCGACCTTTTCGCGCTGCGCCCCGAGGCCCGGCGCGAGTTGCTGGCGCGCCTGCGAGCGCAAGCGGCGCCCGAAGAGCGCGCGTTGCATCAACGGGCCTTTGACCATCTGGTAGGGCGTCTGGCCAGCGGGAGTGCGGCAGCGCCCTGGCTGATCGCCGCCTGTCTGCACCACCTGGAGGCCCTGCGCGATCTGAACCTGGACTACATGCGCTGGCACGAGGTGAGCGCCATGATCGCCCACGTGCGCGCCCTGCCCCTTGAACTGAAACCGGAACACTCCGTCCGCCTGGCGCTGCTGGAGGCTCATCACGCCCTCCGCCAGCAGGCGTATGGGCAGAGTGAGCGGATCATCGAGCAACTCCTGGATCGCGCCGATCTGCCCGCGCGCCTGCGCGGCGAGGCGCTGGTGACGCGCGGTCTCTGCGCGATGAACCAGGCCCGCAACGAGGCCGCGCTCGCCGACTTCGCGGAAGCAGCGACCCTTGGCGCGGCCAGTAACGACGCGGCGCTGCAGGCCCGCGCCCTGGTGAACGCCAGTTGCGTCTACAACCTGCTCCACCGCTTCGAGCGCGCCCTTGCGTTGAGTGATCGCGGGCTCAGCCACTACCGTCAGGCAGGCGATCTCTACGGCGCCGCCTTCGCGCTCTACATGCGCGCCAACAACGCGATCTACCTGGGGCGCTGGGAGCCGGCCATTGCCGACCTGGACGAGGCCGGGGCGATTTACCACGCCGCGGGGATGCAGGCCCGCCTGGCCGCCATCGACTGGGCGCGCGGCTTCCTGCATCAACTGCTCGGCAACGAAGCCGAGAGCCTGGCGGCCCATGAACGGGCCCTGGTCATCGCCGCCTCCGCCGAGCACGGCAATGCCGTGCTGGCCGCCGACATTCTCACCGAACTGGGCCTGATCTACCAGTTGCAGGCCCGCTGGGACGACGCCGACGCGGCCTTTCGCCGGGCGATCGGGCTTCAGGAGGACCTGGGCAATACGCTGAGCCGGGCCCTGCTGATGCACCGCTACGCCCAGTTCCTCGACCGACGCGGCGCCCGTGATGCCTCCCTGGCCACCCTGCGCGAGGCCGTTGATCTGCTGGAAACGCTGCGCGTCACCACCCATGCCGAAGACCTGAAGATCAGCCTCCTGGGCACCGCCGAACAGGTGTATGAAACGATCGTCCTGACCTACCTGGCGCAGGGTGATACCGCGACCGCCTTTGCCTACGTCGAGCGGGCGCGGGCGCGCGCCTTTCTCGACCTGGTGGCGCGTCGCGACGCCCCGGCTGATGCGCTCGCGCAGCGGCCCACCGTCACCCTGGCCGACGTGCAACGGCAGATCGCTCCCGAGGCCCTCGTGCTCGAATACTTCTGCATCGGCGTGTTGCCGCCGGGCGACTCCTTTCTGGCGCGCATTCCCCCCACCAACACCCGGTTGCGCGACCTGGTGCGTTCGCAGCCGGAGATCCTGCTCTTTGCCATCACCCGCGAGTCGGCGCAGGCGCAGCGGATCGCCTTCGATCCGAACCTGCTGTGCCCGCCGGCCAACGACCCGACGCCCGGGTGGCACCTGGTGACGCAACGCAAGCTGCGCTGGCTGTACGATCGGCTGATTGCCCCGATTGAGGGCCTGCTGGTCAATCGTGCCGTGGTCCATCTGGTTCCGCACGGGCCGTTGCACTACGTTCCTTTTGGCGCCCTGGCCACCCCGCGAGGCGGCGCCCTGCTCGACGCCGCCGGGCCAGCCCTGACCTTCGCGCCCAGCGCCACGGTGCTCTGCGACTGCCTGGCGCGGCCCCCGAGCGCGGGCGCAATGAGTCTGGCGCTGGCGTACAACCATCAAGGCGAGGCGCGATTGTTTCTGGCCGAGCACGAGGCCCAGATGATCGGGGCCATACTCAACGCCCGGGTGCTTGTCGGCGACCGGGCCAAGCGCGCCGACCTGTTCGCC
>JAOACN010000662.1 GCA_026417815.1 Chloroflexaceae bacterium
TTGCCACCATCGGCCATTTCGGCGAAACCGGCGCGTACACATGGAAGGACTTCTGGCTCGATCTGCGCGCCAATTAGGTGCTGGTGACCCAGGGCTGGAGTGAGTCCTACTACACCCATTTCAGCGGCAGCAGCGGCGCGGGCGCCTACCCCCTGGTCGTCAGTTATACCACCAGTCCCGCCGCCGAGGTGTTCTTCAGCGAGGGCCGGCTGTCCGAACCGCCCACTGGCAACCTCCTCGTCCCCGGCGGCAGTTTCCGCCAGATCGAGTTCGTTGGCATTCTCCGTGGCGCCCGCGACGAAGCCGCCGCCCGGCAGTTCATTGACTTCATGCTCCAGCCGGAGTTTCAGGCCGACATTCCGCTCCAGATGTTTGTCTACCCCGCGAACCCCCAGGCGCCGTTGCCCGATGTGTTTGTTCGCTTCGCCGAACTTCCTGCTGAGCCGGCCGACCTGGCGCCAGACCTGATCGAGCAGCGCCGCGATCAATGGATTGCCGAGTGGACGGAGATCGTGCTCCGATGAGACCGCTCAACCGGCGGCGCGCCCGGTGGCTATCACTCCTTCGGGAAGGCCTTGCCCTCCCAGAAACCCGCTTTCTTCGCCCAGGGGACGCGAAGGCGCCGCGCACACCGCGCCGACCGTCGGCTGGAGGAGAATGGGACAACCAGGTTTCCCCACGCCCCTGCCCCTCTGGGAACGGGCCGGGGCGCAACCCTGCGGGTTGCGCGTGGGGCTTCGCCAACGAGACCGCTTCCGGTAGGGGAGGCTCGGAGGGGCTGCGCCCCCCGGAACGCCCCTCCGGGGTGCAGAGCTGAGCGCCTGAGTGTCAAGCAGATCTGAACCACTCCTCATCCGGGCGGGACGGACGGCCGTTCTGTTCCTGCCGGTGCTGTTTCTGGCGCTGTTCTTTTTCTACCCGCTGTTCGCCATCGCCCGGCTGAGCTTCGCCGACGGCCTGACCGGCCTGATCGCGACCCTGGGCGCGCGCTACTACTGGCGCGTGCTCGCCTTTACCACCGGGCAGGCCGCGCTCTCAACGGCGCTGACCCTGGCCGTGGGGCTGCCGGGCGCCTACGTCTTCGCCCGCTACGAGTTTCCGGGCAAGACGCTGTTGCGGGCCGTCGCCGGCGTGCCGTTCGTGATGCCGACGGTGGTGGTGGCCGTGGCCCTTGGCGCGCTGTTAGGACCCCGCGGCCTGATCAATCAGGGCCTTCAGGCCGCCTTCGGGCTGGCCACGCCACCGATCCGGCTGAGCGGCCTCCAGGCGGTGCTGTTGGCCCACATCTTTTACAACTACACCGTGGTCCTGCGCCTGGTAGGGGGATTCTGGGCCAATCTCGACCCGCGGCTGGAGGAGGCCGCCGCGGTGCTGGGGGCCTCGCGTCTCCGCGTACTGTTGCGCGTGACGCTCCCGCTGCTCGCGCCCGCGCTCGGCGCGGCGGCGCTACTGATCTTCATCTTCACCTTTACGAGCTTCGGGGTGATGGTCATTCTCGGCGGCCCGCGTCTCGCCACGCTGGAGGTGGAGATCTACCGCCAGACGGCCCAGTTGTTGCGCCTGGATGTGGCCGCGACCCTGGCGCTCATCCAACTGGCCTGCACCCTGGGGTTGAGTTTCGCCTACACGCGCCTGGCGGCGCGGGCCACGACGCCGCTGGAATTGCAGCCGCGCAGTTACACCGCGCGCCCTCCCCGCACGCCCCGCGAGAGGCTGCTGGTCGGCGCTACCATGCTGCTCATCACCCTGCTGCTGGGCGCTCCGCTGGCGGCCCTGGCGCTGCGCTCGGTGCTCGCGCCGGGCCCGGGCGCGCCGCGCTTCACCCTGGCCGCTTACCTCGCCCTGGACCAGAATCTTACCGGATCGGCTTTCTTCGTGCCCCCGACGACGGCGATTGCCAACTCGCTGCGCATCGCGGCCACCACTACGCTCCTCGCGTTGAGCATCGGCGTTCCGGCGGCCTACCTGCTGGCGCGCCGCCCCGCGTCGCCAGGAGCGCCGTCGAGCAGAGGGCGGCGCGCGACGACCACCGGCGTGGCCCTGCTCGATGCGCTGTTTATGCTGCCACTGGGAACGTCGGCGGTTACCCTGGGACTGGGCTACCTGGTGGCCCTGAGCGTGCCGGGGCTGGGCGGGCTGCGAACCTCGCCCTGGCTTATTCCCGTGCTTCACACCCTGGTCGCCCTGCCCTTCGTGATCCGCGCCCTGGCGCCGGTGCTGCGGGCGCGCAGCCCGCGGCAACGCGAGGCGGCGGCGCTCCTGGGCGCCTCGCCCGCGCAGGCGTGGCTGCGGGTCGAGTTGCCGCAGATCGCCCCGGCCCTGGCCATTGGCGCCGTGTTTGCCTTCACCGTCTCGCTGGGCGAGTTTGGCGCCACGCTGCTGCTCGCCCGCCCCGAAGCGCCAACCCTCCCGGTGATGATCTTCCGCTTCCTCGGCCAGCCCGGCGCGCTCAACTACGGCCAGGCCCTGGCCCTGGCCACCATCCTCATGCTGGTCACCGCGCTGGGGTTCCTGCTGCTCGAACGGCTCCGTCCGCCGGGAGGGGAGTTTTAATGAGACCTTCTGCTTACGCAAGGGAGTGGGGAAACCTGGTTTCCCCACTCCCCTCCAACCGGGCGAGCACAAGGAGGTATCAGGCCCCCGTTCGGCCGCAGCGCCCTGCGGCTACCCGTCTATTGTCACCTCAGGACAGGCTCTACACCACCGTCGTCTCCTGATACACCCCAAACACCTCGCGCAGCACGTCGCACATCTCACCAACGGTGCAGTAGGCGCGCACGCACTCCAGGATAGCGGGCATGGTGTTCTCATCGCCCTGCGCCGCCGCCCGCAGTTCGGCCAGGCGTCGCCGGACCAGGTCGTTGTCGCGCTCCCGACGCACCCGGTTCAGGCGCTCCAGGTGCTTGCGTTCGCCCTCGGGGTCCATCTCGAGGATGGGGATCTCCAGTGGCGCCGGGGTCTGATAGGCGTTCACGGCGACGATCTCGCGCTCGTGGTGGTCAATTTCCTGCTGGTAGCGATAGGCCGCGTCGGCGATCTCCTTCTGGAAGTAGCCGTTGCGAATGGCCGCGATCACCCCGCCCTGGTCGTAGATCGCCTTGAAGTAGGCGTTCACCTCCTGCTCCATGCGATCGGTCAGCGCCTCGACGAAGTAGCTGCCGCCGAGCGGATCAACCGTGTTGGTCACCCCGCTCTCGGCGGCAATCACCTGCTGGGTGCGCAGGGCGCTGGTGACGGCCTTCTCCGAGGGCAGGGCCAGGGCCTCGTCCATCGAGTTGGTGTGCAGGCTCTGCGTGCCGCCGAGCACAGCGGCAAGGGCCTGAATTGCCGTGCGCACGATGTTCACTTCGGGCTGCTGGGCCGTCAGCGAGCAGCCGGCGGTCTGGGTGTGGAAGCGCAGCCACCAGGAGCGTTCCTTCTTCGCCCCGTAGGTCTCGCGCATGAGCCGCGCCCAGATGCGCCGGGCCGCCCGGTACTTGGCGATCTCCTCGAAGAAGTCGTTGTGCGCGTTGAAGAAGAAAGAAATGCGCGGCGCGAAGTCGTCAATGTCGAGGCCCCGCGCCAGACAGGCCTCCACATAGGCCCGCCCGTCGGCCAGGGTGAAGGCCAGTTCCTGCGCGGCCGTGCTACCCGCCTCGCGGATGTGGTAACCACTCACGCTGATGGGGTTCCATTGCGGCACGTAGCGACTGCCAAACTCGATCGTGTCCACCACCAGGCGCATGCTCGGCTCGGGCGGAAAGATGTACTCGTTCTGCGCGATGTACTCTTTGAGAATGTCGTTCTGTATCGTGCCGCGTAGCTGCGTCCAGGGAACGCCGCGCTTTTCGGCCACGACCAGGTACATCGCCCAGATCATCGCCGCCGGCGAGTTGATCGTCATCGAAGTCGAAACCTGGTCCAGCGGAATGCCATCGAGGAGCACCTCCATATCCGCCAGCGACGAGACCGCTACGCCGCACTTGCCAAATTCCCCTTCCACCAGGGGATGGTCAGTGTCGCGACCGTAGAGCGTCGGCATATCAAAGGCGATCGATAGACCGGTTTGCCCCTGGCTCAGCAGGTACTTGAAGCGCTGGTTCGTCTCTTCGGCCGTGCCGAAGCCGGCGAACATGCGCATCGTCCAGATCTTGCCACGGTACCCCGTCGGATGAATGCCCCGCGTAAAGGGATACTCGCCGGGATGGCCGATGTCGCGCAGATAGTCGTTGTGCGCCAGGTCCAGCGGGGTGTAGAGGCGCTCGACGGGGGCGCTGCTGGTGGTCATAAAGCGGACCGGGCGCTCGGGTGCGCGTTCCAGGGTGGGCCAGAGACACTGCTGTTCCCAACGCTCCTGTGCCGCCTGTACCTGCTCTTTCGATTCGAACATCTTCGTTCCTCCGGGCCTCGTGTGCTGGTGGGTCTGCGATGACGATAACGGAAGTTTGTGCCATTGTAACACGAAGGTCGAGAATGAAAATGGGAGGGCTGCGCCCTCCCAAACCCTCCCTTCCGGCAGGGCAACCACACCACATCTACGGCCGGGGCGTCGCGGCCCCCGGTCCGCTCGCTCGCGACCAGTCGGCGATGTTCCAGGTGATTGGCGCGGTTGGATCGGGCTCAACGCCGCTGAGCGACGGTCCCGCCAGGGTTACGTCAATGCGCTGGAAGAGGGGCAGCACCGGCAGTTCCTGGGTAAAGAGCTGCTGCTGACGCAGGTAAGCGGCTGCCCGTTCTTCACGCGCCAGCGAGGTGGTCGCGATACGGATGGCCCGGTCGGCCTCGAAAAAGCACCATCCAGCGAAGTTGTTGCCCGTCCAGCCATTCTTCTCGCTGGGCACCCCGATGCAACTCCAGCGCTCCCAGCCACGGGGGTCCGGACCGGCGATCCAGGCAAACAGCGCCAGTTGAAAGGTGCGCCGGAAGAGCGGCCCGTCGGGGCTGTACAGTCCGGTCGTGGGCACCTCCTGCAACGATGTGCCTATCCCAACCGCGGCCAGATCGGCGG
>JAOACN010000664.1 GCA_026417815.1 Chloroflexaceae bacterium
GGGTGCGGGAGGGCGCAGACCTCCCGCGAACATCTCTTAATCAGCCGCGTAGGCCCGCGCCAGCGGCGCGGCGATGGTTGCGACCAGAAACGGAGCCTGGTCCCGCACCTGCACCAGATGGGCCTGCCAGCATTCGCGGGAGTGGGGGAAATCGGCGCGGAAGTGACCGCCCCGGCTCTCCTCGCGCGCCAGCGCGCCGGCCACGATCAGCCGCGCGGTCAGCGCGGCGTTGACGGCGGTGAGCGCCTCCGGGTCATCGGGATCGGCCTGCCGGGGCCAGGCCGCCAGGCTCAGAGCCGCGGCGCGCAGCCCCTCACCGTCGCGCAGCGGCCCGGCGGCGGCGCGCATGGTCGCGGCCAGGGCCGCGCGCCAGTCTGGCGATGGGAACGCGCCGGCAACCCGGGCAGCGACGCGGGTGGAGGCGACGGAGGAACTGGAAACCTTGCCAGGCAGTCCCCCCAGGGCGGCGGCGATCCCGGCGCGCCGTCCGAAGACCAGGCACTCCAGCAGCGAGTTGGAGGCCAGGCGATTGGCGCCGTGCACGCCGGTGCAGGCCACCTCGCCAGCGGCGTACAGCCCGGGCAGGCTGGTGGCGCCATCCAGGTCGGTACGCACACCGCCCATCAGGTAGTGCGCCGCCGGGGCCACGGGGATGGGCGTGGCGGCGGGATCAAGCCCGTCTTCGCGCAAACGGGCGCAGATCGTCGGGAAGTGACCCTCGATCGTCGCCCGGGGCAGGTGCGTCAGGTCGAGCAGCACGTGGTCGCTGCCGGAGCGACGCATGGCGGCATAGATGCCGCGGGTCACCACGTCGCGGGGGGCGAGTTCGGCGCGGGGATCGTAAGCGGGCATGAAGCGTTCGCCATCGGGAGCGCGGAGGATGCCACCCTCGCCGCGGGCGGCCTCGCTGATCAGGAAGCCCTGGCCGGCGCGCGTGCGGTAGACCGTGGGATGGAACTGCACGAACTCCAGGTCGGCCACCTCGGCCCCGGCGCGGTAGGCCATGGCGATGCCCTCGCCAAGGGCGGTGGGCTGATTACTGGTCAGACCGTAGAGCGCGCCCGCGCCGCCACTGGCGAGGACCGTCGCCGCGGCCAGCAGGCGATGCCAGGCGCCCGCCGGGTCACGTGCCAGCGCGCCAACGATCCGCTCCCCCTGGTCGAGCAGATCGGCGACCTGCCAGCCCTCCAGGAGCGTGATCCGCGGATGGGCGCGCGCGCGGGCGATCAAAGCCGTGACCACCGCCAGGCCGGTCGCGTCGCCCACGTGGACAATGCGGCGGGCCGAATGGCCACCCTCCAACCCCAGGGCGAAGCGCCCGGGGGCCACGCGCTCGAAGGGCACGCCGGCGGCGGCCAGTTCGCGCATCAATGCCGGCGCAGCGTGGGCCAGGGCAGTCACGGCCTCCACGTCGGACAGGCCGGCGCCGGCCACCAGCGTATCGGCGACGTGGGCGCGGGGCGAATCGGCGGCATCGAGGGCCGCGGCGATGCCGCCCTGGGCCCAGGCCGAATTGCTCTCGGGCAGGGCGCCACGGGCCAGCACCAGCACCTCGGTATACTCGGCGGCCGCCAGAGCCGCCGCCAGGCCGGCGGCCCCGGCGCCGATCACCAGCACGCCGGTGGTCGTCGTTGCGGCCGCGGGCCAGGCCGCCAGGCCGAAGCGGGGAGCGGGTATCGGTTCCATGGTTGGTTCTCGTTTCTTCGGGTCGTGCGGCTTCGCCGCACAGGGCCTGACTGAACATAGCCGGTTGAAGGGGCGTGGGGAAACCAGGTTTCCCTACGCCCCTGCCCGCCGGGCGCAGGGAGCGCAACCCTCCGGGTTGCGGGATGGGGACCCCGGGGTTGCCCCTGCCCGCCGGGCGCAGGGAGCGCACCCCGAAGGGTCGCGGAATGGGGCAACCCGGTTGCCCTGCGCCCGCCTTAGAGCGCGATCATGCGCTCAATGGCCGTGCGCGCGCGGGCGGCCAGATCGGGCGCCACCGTCACCACGTGGGTCAGGTCACGCAGACTATCGCGCACCTTCTCCAGGGTGATCATCTTCATGTACTTGCAACTGATCGACTCATCAATGGGCAGGAACTGCTTCTCGGGATTGGCCTTGCGCATCCGGTGCAGCACGCCGATCTCGGTGGCGACGACGAAGCGCGAGGCGCTGCTGGCGGCCGCGTGGCGGATCATGCCCTCGGTCGAGAGAATATGGGTGCCCCGGGGGTCGAGCTTGCCACTGGCCAGGTAGTGCATGGTGCTGCTCACACAGCCGCGCTCGGGGTGGATGAGAAACTCGGCGTCGGGCGCGGCGGCGCGCTGGCGTTCGACCATCGCCGGGCGAATGGCGGCGTGCACGTGGCACTCCCCGGCCCAGATCTGCATGCGCCGGCCGGTTACCCGCTGCAGGTAGCTACCCAGAAACATATCGGGAAGGAAGAGGATCTCTTTATCTTCCGGGATGGCCCGAATGACCCGCTCGGCGTTGCCCGAGGTGCAACAGTAGTCGCTCTCGGCCTTGACCTCGGCGGTTGTATTGACATAACTCACCACCACTGCGCCAGGATGCTCGGCCTTCCAGGCGCGCAGTTGCTCGGCGGTGATCGAGGCCGCCAGGGAGCAACCCGCCTCGGGGTCAGGGATCAGCACGGTCTTCTCCGGTGAGAGGATGGCAGCGGTTTCGGCCATAAAATGCACGCCACAGACCACCAGCACCGGCGCGTCGCTACGGGCGGCAAACTGGGCCATCCCCAGCGAGTCGCCCACATAATCGGCCAGATCCTGGATCTCGCCGTACTCATAGTTATGGGCCAGGATCACCGCGTTGCGCCGGGCGCGCAAGACGTTGATCTCCTCGACCAGGGCCGCGGCCGCCTCCGGGGCGGTGTGGGTGAGCGCCATGCTCATGGGCAACCTCCTCGATAACCCTGCGTTGGAGCCTATCTGAATACCCCCTTTGGATGAAGATTAAGAACATGAACCGGTATTCGCCCGGTAGCCCGGCGGCTGAAGCCGCGGGCTAGCGATGCGAGGCCCGCCTGCGCGGGCCATACCGGATGTAATGCTTGATCTTCATGGGAGGGCCGGACGGACTCTTAACCCCGGGTTATTAGTGTAATAATAACACTAAGTGCTTCTGCCAAAGAGGCCGAGCGACCGGCATTTGTGTCTCTTTGACACTAAATCTGCCTGGAAAAAAAGTGGCCGCCCGGCCTGTTGTGAAAGTGACACTTAGTATACGACGGAGGCCAGGAGTTGTCAATAGGGGGTTCGTGCCCGCACAGGGCTTGAGCAACGTCCGTCTCCCACGGCGGGGTCCGGGGCGGCCATGCCGCCCCGGGGGGTTCTTCGGCGGTTCTGGCGCGCGCCCCGGGGACTTTGCACGGGCCCGGAGGCAGTAACGCAACGCGTTGACTTTTCTCCATCCAGGACATACAATAGCAGCAGCGTGGTAACACCACAGCGGTTCAGGCTGCCCTGCGGAAGCCCGACCATCCGCCACGAAGGATGGTCAGCGGTTGATCTGGTGGAAAACTACGGCGTTCGTCAACCGCGCGCAGACGTTGTCTAAGGAGCGTGCCATGAGTAACCAGCCGGTTGGCAATACGAACGGGATCTTTTCGCTGCTCTTTCGCGAGGTCGGCCTTTTCTGGGAGCAGGCCTTTCGCTGGGCCAATGAACAGGCGAAAGAGGATCGACTACTGACGCTTGAGGAGGATCGGCGCCGTGCGGCCGAGGTCGAGGCCCGGCGCGCCGAGGCCGAGGCCCGGTTGCTAGAACAGGCCCGTCTGGCCCGGCAGGCCGGCGTGGACGTGGATGCCCTGCTGAAGGAGTTTCGCCGCCCGTAGGGCCGAAGCATTGGCGTAGCCAATGCTTCGGCCCTACGGGGCGGAACGGAGGTGCGGGGAGGCGAAGCCTCCCCGCACCTCCGTTTTCCAGACGACAACGGTGTCACCCGGCGTCCAGAAAACGGGCCGCAAGGGCGGGCAGTTGCCTCAGCGGGCCGGTGCGGACGCGGGTGTGGGGGAGCGAGGCCAGGAACTGCTGGCCGTAACGCTTGGTCAGCAGGCGCCGGTCGAGGCAAACGACGATGCCCCGGTCCTCGGCGCTGCGGATCAGGCGCCCGAAGCCCTGTTTGAAGCGCAGGATGCTCTGCGGCACGGCGTACTCGCCAAAGGGGTCGGCGCACCGCTCGCTCCGCGCGGCGAAGATCGGGTCGCTGGGCACGCTGAAGGGCAATTTGGCAATCACCAGCACCGAGAGGGCTTCGCCAACCACGTCCACCCCTTCCCAGAAACTGGTTGTTCCCAGCAATACGGTGCGCGGCGAGTCTTTGAAGCGTTCGAGCAAGGCCCGCCGGCTGCCGTCGATCCCCTGGCCGAGCACGGCGATCTCGTGCTCCTCCAGCGGCTCCTGGATGGCGGCGTAGGTCTGCTTGAGGGCGCCGTTGGCGGTAAAGAGGGCCAGGGTGCGCCCGCCGGCGGCGATACACAACTCGATCAGCGCCTGCTCCACGGCCTGCTGGTAGCCGCGCTGGTTCGGCTCGGGGATGTCGTCGGGGATGTACACCAGGGCCTGGCGCTGGTAGTCGAAGGGCGACTCAAGCAGGAGTTCTTCGGCCTCGGGCAGCCCGATCCGGCTGCTCACGAAGGCGAAGGAGCCTTCGATGGTCAGGGTCGCCGAGGCCAGCACGCTGGTCTGCTTCTGGGCAAACAACTGGGCCTGGAGGATCTCGGCGACGCTCAGGGGCGCGGCGGTGAGCGTCAGGGAATCGCGCAGGCGCTCGTGGGTGAGCCAGGCAATGCTCTCCGCGTCGCCGAAGATGATATGGCCGGTGCGTACCCGGGCGTCGGTGGCGAAGCGGCGCAGGTACTCGGCCCGCAGGAGCAGTTCGTCGTACCCCGGCAGGTCCTCGGCCTCCAGGTCACGCAGCAGGCTCTCGAGTTTGCCGAGCGCGTCGCCGATGACGGTGAGCATGTCGGTGAGATTGGCCCAGGCCGCTTCAATTTCCTGCCAGACGGGGCGCTGGCGCACCTGCGGCGTGATGCGCAGGCGCGGGTCGTACTGCGTCTCGTTGCTTTCGCCGGCCATAAAGGCGCTCAGGCGATTGAAGCAGTCGTAGACGGCGGCGCGGGCCCGCTCGAGGGTCGGGCGCAGGTGCAGGGCGATCTGCTCGACCTGGTGCTGAACGCGCTCATCGGCGAGGCCCTCGCGCAGGCGGGCGGGCAGGTCGGCCAGCAGGCCGCTGACCAGTTGCGCCCCGCCTTCCAGAAAGATGTCGTCGAGAAAGGTCAGCAGGGCGGCCTGGTCAACGCTGAAGCTGAGTTGATCGGTGGCGACATCTTCCAGGTTGTGGGCCTCGTCAATAATCAGGTGGTCGTAGGGCGGCAACACATTCGTCTGGGCGGCCAGATCGGCGATCAGCAGGGCGTGGTTGACGACGACGATATGGGCGGCCTCGGCCATGCGGCGGGCCTTGAAGAAGAAACACTCGCGGAAATGGGCGCAACGGGGGCCGGTGCAGGTCTCGGGCGTGACGTTGATGCGGCCCCAGGCGGCGTTTTCGCGTTCCACCAGCAGCAACTCGGCCCGGTCGCCGGTGCTGGTGGTGGGCAGCCAGAGTTGCACCTTGAGCAGCGCGCGCACCTCGTCGGGGGTGAGGTTCTCGTGGCGCCGCAGTTCGTGGTAGCGTTTGAGGCACAGGTAGTTGCCCCGGCCCTTGAGCAGCGCCGCGGTGAAGGGCGGATCCTGCCGCGCGCCGGTGGGGTTGCCGGCGGCCATGATCCGCTGCAAGGCGGGAATATCTTTGAAGAAGAGTTGATCCTGGAGATTAATCGTATTGGTCGAGATTACCACCCGTTCGCCGCGGGCGGCGGCAAAGAGCGCCGCGGGGGCCAGGTAGGCCAGGCTCTTGCCGGTGCCGGTGCCGGCCTCGACCAGCAGGGCGTCGCCCTGGTTAAAGGCTCGCGCCACGGCGCGGGCCATGTCAACCTGGGACGGACGTGGTTCATAGCCCGGAAAGTGTCGGCCCAGCGGACCATCGGGGGCGAAGAAGGCGGTGATCTGGTCAATGTCCAGCGGGCGCACGTTCCCGGTGGGCTTGAGGGGCGCGGGCTCATCGGCGGCCCCCCGCTCCTGGCGGGCGCCCCGCGGCGCGTCGCTGAAGGCGCGCTTCATGCGCCCGCGGAGCGCCTCCACGAAGAGATCGCGCATGGGGAAGGCCACCTGCTGGGTCAACCGCACGATCTCACCGAGGTCATCGAGGTCGAGGGCCACGATCCGCTGCAGCAAATGGTTGAAGACCTGCGCCGCAACCAGGGCGTCGTTGAGGGCGCGATGATCCTCGGGGTGGGGGATGCCCAGGTGATCGGCCAGGGCGCCGAGGCGGTAGATCGGCGCCTGGGGCACCAGCAGGGTCGCCAGCTCAAACGTATCGTAGATTGGCTGGGCGAAGTTCATCCCCTGGGCGCGGAGCATGCCCAGGTCGAAGTTCACCGAGTGCCCAACAATCGGATGGCTACCGATGAAGCGGGCCAGGTCGGCGCCAATCGCGTTGAAGCGCGGGGCCCGGGCCAGATGCTCGGGCGTGATGCCGGTCAGACGGGTTATCTTGAGGGGCAGCGACTGGCGAGGGCGCACGAGCTGACTGTAGGTCTCCAGCACCTCAGCGCCCCGAAAGCGGACGGCGCCAACCTCGATGATCTCATCCACCCCGGCGACCAGGCCGGTGGTTTCGACATCGAGGGCAACGTAGATACGGTCGTTCATGTGTTTCGTGCGGCGAAAACGGAACCCGGGGTGAACGTAGACGTGCTTTCGCTGCACGGCCCTCCCTCTGGGCAGGAGGGGGAGAAGCCCGGTTTCCCCACCCTCCTCCGACCGGCAGCCAATAGGCTGCATTATACCCGATTGCGGCGGAGGTGACGGGCCATGCCCGTTGATTGCAAGAAACGGCCTCCCTCGGTATAATACAGCAAATCCCCACGACATCCAGACCATGCCCGCCCGGCGTCAGGGCGGCGGGAGCAGCATGATGGCAGGCAGCAACGGTGCCACCTTGCCGGATCCGCAGATGGAGATCGACGGCGTGAGCCTGAGCTTCGGCGGGGTTCGCGCCCTGACCAACGTTAGTTTCAATATCTACCCCGGCACCATCCAGGCGATTATCGGCCCGAATGGGGCCGGCAAGACCAGTCTTCTGAACTGCATCAGCGGCCTCTACCGGCCGCAGCAGGGCCAGATCCGCTTCGAGGGCCGGAACCTCATCGGCCTCGCCCCACACCAGATCGCTCGCCTGGGCATCGCCCGCTCGTTCCAGAATATCGAACTGTTCCGCCATATGACCGTGGTGGACAACCTGATGCTCGGTCGCCACGTGCACATGCGGGGCGGGGTGCTGAGTGGCGGCCTGTACTGGGGCCGCGCCCAGCGCGAGGAGATCGCCCACCGCGAGGCGGTCGAGCAGGTGATTGACCTGCTGGAGATCCAGGCCATTCGCAAGAAGGTGGTCGGCGCGCTGCCCTATGGCCTCCAGAAGCGGGTTGAACTGGGGCGGGCGCTGGCCATGGCCCCGCGCCTGCTGCTGCTCGACGAGCCGATGGCCGGCATGAACAGCGAGGAGAAAGAGGACATGGCCCGCTTTATCCTCGACATCAGCGAAGAGCAGCGCACGACCATCGTGCTGATCGAGCACGATATGGGGGTGGTGATGGACATCAGCGACAACGTCGCCGTGCTGGAGTTCGGCCAGTTGATCGCCCTGTCTCTTATACACATCT
>JAOACN010000674.1 GCA_026417815.1 Chloroflexaceae bacterium
CCTACGGGCAGGGGCGTGGGGAACCCCGGGGTCCCCGCCCGCCTCCAACCGGCTGCCGATCCTGGAAGGGCCATACCCTCCCGGGCGGCTATCCAAAGCGCCCGATCTCGGCTGGTTCGGCGCCAGCGAGCAAGGCTTCGAGCATGGCCCGGATGCGCGGCGCGGAGGGCGGACAGCCGGGGAGAAAATGGTCCACCGGGACCACGACGTGCAGTGGCACCACGCGTTCGATCAGGCGCGGCACGATCCCCGGGGCCCCGGGAACGGCAAGCGGCGGATCCCCGCGCTCGAGGTAGATCTGCCGGAGCAGGCCCGACGGATCGCCCGCCAGGTTGCGCAGGGCGGTGACATTGCCGGTCACGGCGCAGTCGCCCAGGGCAACAAGCACACGGGTTTTGCGACGGATCTCGCGCGCCAGTTCCAGGTGCTCTGCGTTGGCAATCGCGCCCTCCACCAGGGTCAGATCCACCCCGTCGGGAAAGGTCTTCCGATCGGCGAGCGGGCCGTAGACCAGTTCGACCATGCTCGCCAGGTCGAGCAGCCAGGCGTCGAGGTCGAGCAGCGACATATGGCAGCCCGAACAGCCCCCGAACCAGACGGTAGCGAATGTGATCCTGGACATAGATCTCTCTCCAGGGTGGAGCCAGGCTCCACATGGGAAGGGCCGGGAGGGCCGCGCCCTCCCGCGAACGTCCTTTCTCCGCCGCTTGCAGAGGGACGGGGGAAAGTCCATCCCCCCGCGCGACGGGAGGATCTGGAAGGGCCTGGCCCTCCCCGGCGCAGGTTGCACCGTCGCTCGGAGGGGGATGGGGGAAATCGGGTTTCCCCATCCCCCTGCCGGACGGGAGGGCCGCGCCCTCCTGGTAACCACTCTCTACTTACCAGCGCTCCTGGCGCGAGGCGACAATCTGCGCGATGCGTCTGGGGTCGCGTTCGAGTTCAGCGACGCTGGTGCCGCGACGGAAGATCGCCCCGGTGGGGCAGGCCAGCAGGCACTTGCCGCAGGAGGTGCACGTCTCGGCCTCGCCCCAGGGCACGCCCAGATCGGTAATCACCCGGGCGTTGATGCCGCGTCCCGCGATGTCCCAGGTATGCACCCCTTCGACCTCATCGCACGCGCGCACGCAGCGGGCGCAGAGCACGCAGCGGTTGTGGTCGATGCCAAACTGCGGATGGCTGATGTCCACGGCGCAGACGGGGTTAAGGTAATCGTAGCGCACGTGGGTCATCCCCACGCGGATGGCCAGGTTCTGCAACTCGCAATTTCCCGAGGCCACGCACACCGCGCAGACGTGGTTCCGCTCGGCGAAGAGCAACTCGACAATTGCCCGCCGGTGTTCGCGCAGGCGCTCGGTGGCGGTGTGCACCTCCATTCCCTCGCTGACCGGCGTGAGGCAGGCGGGCAGGAGGCGGTTCGAGCCGGCCACCTCGACCAGGCAGAGGCGGCAGGCGCCCACCTCGGAGAGGCCCTCAAGGTAGCAGAGGGTGGGGATCTGGATGCCCGCATCGCGCGCGGCCTGGAGGATACTCTCACCGGCGCGGGCGCTGACGAGCCGGCCATCAATGGTCAGGGTTCGGGCTGCCATACTACAACTCCACGCTCGCCGCTCCTGAGGGTTTTCCGTTCACGCCCGCGCCAGCGTCTGCGCTCAGCAGCGCCTCGTACTCCTCGCGGAAGTAGCGCAGCGTGCTCAGCACCGGATTGGGCGCCGACTGGCCAAGGCCGCACAGACTGGTCTCACGCACGAGCCGGCAGAGCTGTTCGAGCTGTTCGAGATCGGCGG
>JAOACN010000710.1 GCA_026417815.1 Chloroflexaceae bacterium
AGATGTGTATAAGAGACAGCCCCTTGAGCGTAAGGCCCTACGGGGGGATAAGGGAGAGGCTGTGCAGGATAGCCCACTCCAAAACCAAGGTGGCGCTTATAACAGGGCGCTCCGCGTCACAGCTCAAGAGGCTCCTTAAAGGCTGGGACTTCCCGTTCGAGATATTCGGATGCCACGGCGCGGAGGAGATGACCTCGGATGGGCGGATAATAAGGGCCCCCTTGGACCCGGAGGTGCAGAAGGCCTTGAGGACCGCCCACTGGAGGGCCTTGAACGTCCTGCCCCCTTACAGAGTTGAGCGAAAGGCCTCCTCCGTGGCGGCCCACTTCAGGGGCATAAGCCAACGAAGGGCCCGGAGCACCAAGGGGGCCCTGCAGCTCCTGTGGGCCCCCTTGACCACCGAAGGCAAGCTGCAGATAACGCCCTTTAAGATGGGGCTTGAGATCCGGCTGTCCAACGTAAGCAAGGCGGACCCGGTCAAGAGGCTCATAAGGCCGCCGGACGCCTCCGCTTACCTTGGAGACGACAAAACCGACGAGGACGCCTTCAGGGCCTTGCGGGGAAGGGGCCTGGGGGTTCTTGTAAACCGGACCTTCAGACCCACCACGGCCCCGGTTTGGCTGACCCCTCCGGGGGAGGTGCTACTTTTCCTCGACCTGTGGATCCAGGCGGTCAGCTGAAAGAGGGTCTTATCTCCGGAAAGCCTTCCCTCAATGGCTTGAAAGGGGTGAGGAAGTTGGGTCAGAACCACGGAGAAAAGCGTTTCATAGTGGTATCCAACCGCCTGCCGGTGGTGCTTGAGGAACATAATGGGGCGCTGTCGGTAAAGAGCGGATCCGGAGGGCTCATCTCCGCCCTATCCCCGGCCCTCCGGGATCGTGGGGGAAGCTGGATAGGTTGGCTTGGGACCAGCGATACGGTGAGTATAAAGGGTATCAAATCCCTCCTAGGCCCCATATCGTCCCAAAGCGGCTACCGGCTGCTGCCGGTCTTCATGACCCAGCAGGAGGTGAAGCTCTTCTACCAGGGCTTCTGCAACGAGATCATATGGCCCCTGTTTCACGACTTGCAAAGCCGGTGCCGGTTCGAACCATCCTACTGGGAGACGTACATGCAGGTTAACCAGAAGTTCGCCAAGGTAACCATAAAACACAGCGACCGGTGGGATCTCATATGGGTGAACGACTATCACCTGATACCCCTCGGAAGGATGCTCAAGGACAAAAGGCCCAACTGCGCCTTCTTCCTGCACATACCCTTTCCCCCTCCGGACATATTCATGAAGCTCCCATGGCGCCAGCAGGTCATGGACCAGCTGTTGAGCTACCGGCTCACGGCCTTTCAGACCGAGAGGGACGCGGACAACTTCTTAAGGTGCTTCAAGGAGCTCAACCCAAGGTCCAGGGTTATCACACCAAAAGGCAGGGACAGGGGTTTCAAGATCACCCATCAATGGGAGACGGTGGTGGGGACGTTCCCCATAAGCATCGACTTCCTACACTTCGAGGGGCTTGCGAAGTTCCCCAAGGTAAGGTCAAAGGTGGCCCAGATACACAAGGCCCACGAGGGTCGCAAGATCATGCTTGGCATCGACCGGCTGGACTACACGAAGGGCATCCTCGAGAGGTTCCGGGCCTTCGAGCTCCTGCTTGAGAGGAACCCCGAACTGCTTGGCAAGGTGACGATGGTGCAGCTCCTGGTGCCAAGCCGGGAGGACGTGACGTCCTACAGGAACCTGCGGGAGGAGATAGAGAGGGAGGCGGGGCGGATAATAGGACGTTTTGCCACCCTGGACTGGATACCCATAACGTACATGTATCAATCCATCGGGCAGGAGGACCTGGCGGCCCTCTACAGGGCGGCCCACGTGGGGCTCGTTACATCCCTCAAGGACGGCATGAACCTGGTCTCGAAGGAGTACTGCGCGTGTCATCCGGACAACGACGGCGTTTTGATACTCAGCGAGTTCGCCGGCTCCGCGGTGGAGCTTGGAGCAGGGGCCATAACGGTAAACCCCTACGACATGGAGGGGATGGCCGCCGCAATTAAGACCGCCCTCTTCATGCCCCATGAGGAGAGGCGACAGAGGATGTCCCTGATGAGGAGACGGATAAAGGCCTGGGACGTGTTCCGCTGGATGGACTCGTTCCTCAGCACCGCCGCGGGGCTCACCTTAAGCAGCCTCCCCAAGAGGGAGTTGCCGCCCATCATAAGAAGACGATCATAAGAAAACCCCCCGCCCCCGCAGAGAAACCCGCGGGGGCAACAGGGGGATCATTACAACGTTAAGGTGGACCCTTAATATCAACCTAGTAGGCCTTGGCGAATATGGCCCGCTTGCAGCCCTGACGGCCGGTGTAGAAACAGGTGCCGGTGGAATGGTCCTCCAGGGGGAAGCAGCGCACCGTGGCCCCCGTGGCCTCTTTTATTGCCCGCTCATCCTCCTTGGTGCCGCCGAAGAAGGCGGATATGAAGCCGCCCTTGGAGTCCAGCACCTCCTTGAACTCATCCATGGAGGACACCTCAAAGGTGTTGGAGAGGCGGAAGTCCAACGCCCGGCGGTACAGGTTCTCCTGCACCTGCTCCAGCACCTCCAGGACCCTCCGGGGCGCCTCTTCCATGGGGACGTCGATCCGCTCCCCCGTATCCCTCCTTACCAGCCTGAGGGTTTGGTTCGCCAGCTCCTTCTCGCCGAGCTCCGCCCGGAGGGGAACTCCCCGCTGCAGGTGGTGGAAGAACCGGTCCGAGGGGCGAAGGTGATAACGGGTGTCCAGCTCCACGGTCCTCCTGCCAATGACGGCCTCTATGGCGGCCTTGATCTCCTCCGCCTTGGGCTCCAGGGTGGATGAGATAAGGTCCTGGTCCGTGCTTATGGGAAGCAACGCCAGCTTCACCGGCGCTACCTTCGGGGGCAGTATCAACCCGTCGTCGTCCGAATGGGTCATGATTAGAGCCCCTATGAGCCTGGTGGAAACCCCCCAGCTGGTGGTCCAGGCGTAACGGACCTCCCCATCCCGGTCCTGGAACTTTATGTCAAAGGCCTTGGCGAAGTTCTGACCCAGGAAATGGCTGGTGCCCGCCTGAAGGGCCTTCTTGTCGCTCATCATGGCCTCGCAGGTGAATGTGTTGTCCGCCCCGGGGAAACGCTCCCCCTCGGACTTCTCTCCGGGCACCACCGGGAGGGCCAGGACGTCCTTCATGATCCGTTCGTACACGTTGAGCATCCGGATGGTCTCCTCCATGGCCTCCTCCCTGGTGGCGTGGGCGGTGTGCCCCTCCTGCCACAGGAACTCGGAGGTTCGAAGGAACAGCCTAGGCCGCTTCTCCCAGCGCATGACGTTGCACCACTGGTTGTAGAGCAGGGGCAGATCGCGGTAGGAGCGGATCCAGCGGCTGTAGAAATGGCCGATAATCGTCTCGCTGGTCGGGCGGATCACGTAGGGCTCGGTCAGATCCTCGCCGCCGGCGCGGGTAACCTCGGCGACCTCGGGCGCAAAGCCCTCGACGTGCTCGGCCTCTTTCATGATGAAGCTTTTGGGGATGAGCAGCGGGAACTGCACATTGGCGTGGCCGGTGGCCTTGATGCGTTGATCAAGCTCGCGCTGCATCATCTCCCAGATGCCCCAGCCGGTGGCCTTGACCACGATGCAGCCGCGCACCACTTCGGCTGGCTCGGCCAGGTCGGCTTCGCGCACAATATCGAGGTACCACTGGTTATAATCGGTCGCGCGGGGGGTAATAACATCCTTCGGCATAGTCGCTCCTCAACCGTTGGCGCTGGCGCGAAACAGAGCGCCCTTTGCCTGCATTCTACAGCATTTCTCGCTGCATGGTTCGCGCCCGCGGCGCCGACAAGGGCTGACGCAACGTCTTCAAAGACGTTGCATTCGCCCTGGGCGCTCATTGCCTCCTCCGAAAGGGTACGCAACGGGCCGCGCAGCGACCCCGCATCTAACGCAGATCCTTCCGCATGAGTTCGCTGGGGATGCTGATCCTGCCGGCGAAGGGAGAGGTGCGCGCCACAATCTGGTAGCCGCGCCGGAGGTAGAGGCGCCGGGCGGGCTGGTTGCTGCTGATAACGCGCAGGTAGGCGATGCTGGCGCCCATACCACGGGCCTGATCTTCGATCCGCTCCATGATTGCATCGCCAATGCCGCGCCCGCGCTGGTCCTCAGCAACGACAACACTGTAGATGTAGCATTCGCCGGGGCGCAGGCGCGTTTCGCCGACGAGGGCGGCCCGCAGCATACTGCCGATGAGTATCAGAGTATTGAGTGGACCCAGGCAGCGTATGGCCAGCGTCAGCGTCCCGCGGGGCAGGTTCACCGTGCTCACGTCGCCATAGAGGCGGATACTGGCGCTCCCCACCACGTTGCCGCTGGCATCGAGGGCCACGAAGCGCCCGCGAACCCCGCTGGCCAGTTCGTGCTCAACGAGGTGGCGCATCAGTTGCACCTGTCCGGCGCGTGGGCCGCGCAGGACGCCGGGCATCTCGGCGTGAAAAAGCTGCACCACCAGTTCAGCCAGGGTCCCGGCATCGGTAGAGGTTGCGGGCCGCAGCGTGACCGTCTCGGTCGTCATACGCCGTTGTCCATCGGTTGTGGAACACGCGCCGGAGTGGTGATGGCGCGGTCGTGATCGGTGAAACGAGGGCGCGGGGAAATTCGGTTTCCCCGCGCTCCCCGTCCTATCACATCTCCTGGCGGCCATCCGCCCGTAACCGCATCATCCCTCACCCGCACGCGGTTGGTGCGTGTTGACACTTCTCCTGGGAGCGAGGGCATCTTGCCCTCGAATCCTGACGAGGGCGGGACGCCCTCGCTCCCATGTCTGCGGTGTCACCCCAACTCTGAACACGTACCGTGGTTGAGGGACGCAGCGGCGCATGCCCACGCTCATCCCGGATCTGGTATGACAGGCGGGAGGGATACCACCGTCCCGCCCCGTCCGGTCAACCGGGCCCCGGAGCGGTTACTTGCCCGCGTAGGTGGCCAGCACGCCTCCGGCCTCGATGGTGCCGCCGACCTGCACGCGCACCTCGGCAATGACACCGGCGTGCGTGGCGGTGATCTCATTTTCCATCTTCATCGCTTCCACGATGAAGAGCACCTGCCCGGCCTCCACCTGCTGGCCCGGCTCGGCGCGCACCGCGACCACGCGACCCTGGATGGGGCTGATCACTCCGTCAACCTTGGTCGCCAGGGCGCCCTTTCTGGCTCCGGCGGCGGGCCGGCGCTCGCCGGGCGCGGCGGGGCGCGCGCCAGCCGCGCCAGCAGCCAGCGCCGGGGCGGGGGCCGCTCCGAAGACCTTCACACCGAAGCGCCGGTTATTGACCTCCACGGTGAACTCTCGCGGCTCTTCGGCGCCGGGCGCGGCGCCCGGTTCGGGCGGCGGCGGCATAAAGGGACGCAGTTGTTCCACCAGTTCGGGGTGCTGGGCGATGAAGTTCACCGTGGCCTTCCCGCTGCTGAAGACCGGATGGCTCAGCGCGCCGCGGTAGAAGGGGATCGTGGTAATCACGCCGCCGATGGTGTACTCGGCCAGGGCGCGCTGGGCGCGGGCAATCGCCTCGGGGCGCGTCTCGGCCCAGACGATTAGCTTGGAGAGCAGCGAGTCGTAGAACTGCGGGATGGTATAATCGGCGCGCACGCCGCTATCTACCCGCACCCCCAGCCCGGATGGCTCCTGGTACGTGGTGATCGTCCCCAGGGCCGGTCGGAAGTTGTGCAGCGGGTCCTCAGCGTTGATGCGGCACTCGATGGCATGGCCCCGTGGCGTCAGATCCTCCTGGCGCAGCCAGAGTGGCTCGCCCTGGGCGATGCGGAGCTGGGCCTTGACCAGATCCACGCCGTAGACCATCTCGGTAACCGTGTGCTCCACCTGGATGCGGGTATTCATCTCCAGGAAGTAGTATTTCCCGTCCTGGAAGAGAAACTCCAGCGTTCCGGCGCTCACATAGCCGACCGACTGGGCCAGGCGCACCGCGGCGGCGCCCATCTCGGCGCGGATCTCCGGGGTTAGCGCGGGCGAGGGCGACTCTTCGATCAACTTCTGGTGGCGACGCTGTACCGAACAATCCCGTTCGCCCAGGTGCACCACGTTTCCGTGGGTGTCGGCGAGCACCTGGATCTCGATGTTGCGCGGTTTGTCCAGGTACTTCTCGACATACAGCGCGCCATTCTTAAAGGCCACCTCGGCCTCGCGACGGGCGCTGGCGAAGGCGTCGGCCAGTTCATCGGGCGAGCGCACCACCCGCAGACCGCGCCCCCCGCCGCCGCCAACGGCCTTGATCGCAATCGGGTAACCAAACTCATCGGCAATGCGCCGCACCTCGGCCACTTCTTCGATCGCCTCCAGCGTTCCCGGCACCAGCGGCACCCTGGCTGCCGTGGCCTCGCGACGGGCGGCCGTCTTCCCGCCCATACGTTCCATCGCCTCGGGGGGCGGACCAACAAAAACCATCCCGGCTTCGGTGACGGCGCGGGCAAAGTCGGTGTTCTCAGCAAGGAAGCCGTATCCGGGATGCACGGCGCCAGCACCGGCCTGATGAGCGACCTCAATAATGCGGGGGATGTTCAGGTAGCTCTCGGCCGAAGGCGCCGGGCCGAGCAGATAGGCGGCGTCGGCATACGCGACGTGAGGCGCGTCACGATCAGCTTCGGAGTACACGGCAACGCACCGCAACCCCAGTTCCCGACAGGCGCGCATCACTCGCAGGGCGATCTCGCCGCGATTGGCGATCAGCACGGTGTCGAACATACGCATCCGCTTCCATACGACCAGTTGCCGGGAGACAACATTCCGAAAATCCAGGTATGACCGCCTCGAAGATGATCGCGCGGTCGGGTACGGGGATGTGTCTTGCGGAAACTGGTACCAGGGCGATTCCGAGCGTGCGGCAGGCCCGCTGCGCCGCCGCTTATTGTAGCATACTCCGTCCTGTTACAAATGCGGCTTCGCCGCACGACAACAGGAAAAAAAGAGAGTTTTCTGGGAGGGCAACGCCCTCCCAGCCGCGCCCCTGCGGCTGCCGCTGCCCGCCGACGAGCGGAACGAGGGTTTCCCGGGAGGGGAACGCCCTCCCCGCCTCGGCCCGCGCCGTAGGGCGCACATGTTTTTTGTGGGCCGTAACTTCGCGGTCAGAAACAGCGTTCTTCCTGGTAGAGCAGGAGCGCTGTGCCAGCGTCAGTCAGACTAGCAGACCTGGATCTGGTCGTGAGCTACGTAACGTCAATCCGTCCTGGAACGAGACCTTACCGGCGCGCGTTGTTCCAGAACGCGCGGTTCGCGGCGCTACCCGCCCCCGCGCCGTCGCGCCCGCTGGCCCGCGTCCTGGTGAGCGACGATGACCCGGACATCCGCCAGATCTACGCCCTGCTGCTGACCAGTCACGGCTTCGAGTACCTCGGCGCGCCCGCGGGCGACGGCCCGGCGACCCTCGACCTGGCGACCCGCGTCCGGCCCCATCTGGTTATCACCGACGTGCATAAGCCGGGCTTCGATGGCCACCGCCTGCGGGATATGTTGCGCGCCAATCCGGCTACGGCCCACATCCCCGTGCTGACCGTCTCGACGATGGACCCGATGAGCGATCCTCGCCTGGCCGCGACGGGCCCGCTAGACGACCACTTCCTCAAGCCCTTCACGTTTGAGGCCCTGCTCTACCGCGTGGTGGCCCTGTTGCCGCTGGGGGCGGCGGCGCACGACCAGTTGGTGGCGCGGGCGCAGCGGTTTTCTTGCTACGAACATTTTCACCCCGTTACCGGCCTGCCCTGCCTGCACACCCTGGCGAACGCGCTGCCCGCCCTCACGGCGCAGCCTGGCTGGGCTGCAACCAGTGTGAGCATCGGGGGGTTCGCGGCGCTGGTGCGGCGCTGTGGCCGCCCGGTGGCCGAAGGCGTGCTGGCCCGCCTGGGCGCCCTGGTGCGGGCCGTGGCCGGGCCAGAGGTCTTTGCCGCGCACCCTGGCTTCGACCCGCAGGTGGCCCTCGTCGGCCCGCGTGAAGCCGTTGCCGTGGCCTCCGCTGCCCTGGCGGCCCCCTTCGAGGGCCTCCAGCAGTGGGCCGTCCGCTGTAGCCCCCCGCTCTCGCCGCCCCGGTTGCGTCTCTTCCACGTTGATGACCGCGCAGGTCTCGAGATCGGCCTGCTGGACCTGCGGGCGGCCCTGCGCGGCGAATTGCGCACCGGCTGACAACACGGGGAAACCGGCTTTCCCCACACACCTGCCGGCTGGGAGGGCCGGGCAGGGCGCGGCGGCAGACCTCAAAAGCCTACCCGTTCCAGGCCCTTCAGGTTCAGCAGGCTACGCACCTCGGCGGGCGTGGCGATGGGCCGGTCGAACTCTCCCGCAATCCGCACGATCTTCTCGACCAGTTCGTGGTTCCGGCCCAGCACCCCCCGGCGCACGAAGATGTTGTCCTCCAGCCCCACGCGGGCGTGCCCGCCGAGCATGATCGCCGCGGTGCACATGTGGAACTGCTGAGGGTACCCCGCGCCGATCACCGACCAGCGGTAGCCATCAGGGCCGAAGAGGCGGGTGGCCGTATCGAGCAGGTGGGTCAGGTCGTAGAGCGTGGCGCGGATGCCGCCCAATACACCCATCACAAACTGTAGCCAGATCGGTTTTTCCACCAATCCCTCGCTGAGCATAAAGTCAAGGTTGTAGAGATGGCCGACATCGTAGATCTCGAACTCGGGTCGCGTGTCGGTCTTGCGCATCTCTTCCAGGAAGTGCCGGATGCTGGCAAAGGTGTTGGGGAAAATGAAATCTTCGCTGCCCTTGAGCCACTGGGCCTCCCAGGGAAAGCGGTAGTCACCGTCGTTGAAGCGTCGCGCCACCGGATGGACAGAGAAGTTCATCGAGCCCATGTTGCACGTCGCCAGTTCCGGCTTCCAGGTTGGCACGACGCGCACCCGGTCGGCCGGCGCCATGCCTACCCCGCCGCCGGTGGTGGTGCAGATCACCGCGTCGGTACGGGCCTTGATCGCCTTGAGGATGGCGCCGAAGAGTTCCATATCCGATGATGGCGCGCCATTCTCGGGGTTCCGGGCGTGAATGTGGATAATTGCCGCGCCGGCGCGGGCGCACCGTTCGGCATCCTCGGCCAGTTGCTCAATGGTGTAGGGTAGGTAGGGGGTCTGGGTTGGCACCGTCACCGCGCCGGTCAGCGCGGCGGTGACGATCAACGGTTCCATGCGCGCTCCTTTCGGTTGCCCTTGCGGCCGCGCCGCAAGCCAGTGAGAGGAAGGGGACACCGGGTTTCCCCGCGCCCCTTGCCGGGGGGGAGCGATGGGGACACCGGGTTTCCCCGCGCCCCTTGCCGGGCAGGTTGCGAACCTACAGATCCTCGAAGATTGCCACCACTCGCGTCCATCCGGCGCTGCCGCCGGTGAGTTTGACCGGAAAACAGGCGACCTTGAAGCCCGTGGGCCGGGGCAGCGCGTCGAGGTTGGCGAGTTTCTCGATGTGGCAGTACTCCAGATCGCGTCCTACCCGGTGCGCCTCCCAGATCACCGCCGGATCACCGGTTCGCTGGAAACGCTCCTTCATGGCCCAGAACGGCTGGTCCCAGCCCCAGGCGTCTATGCCCATCACACGGATGCCCTGGGCAATGAGCCAGCGGGTCGCCTCGGCGCTCATCCCCGCGCCGGCATGGAAGTACTCGGCCTGGCCCCACAGCTTGTCGGCCCCGGTCTGGATGAGCACAATCTCGCCGGGTGCCAGGGTGTGGTTGATCCGCGCCAGGGCGGCCTGCACATCGGCGGCGCTGATCACCCCGCCACGGGGGATGTGGCGCATATCCAGCATTACGCCGTTGCCGAAGAACCACTCCAGGGGCATCTCATCAATGGTACGGGCGCGCTGGCCGCCGCAGGTGGGGTAGTAGTGCCAGGGGGCGTCAACATGGGTGCCGGCGTGGCTGCTCATCGTCACCTTGTCGTTGGCCCAGCCGTTGCCTTCGGGCAAATCCTCCACCCGCGCCCCGAAGAAGCTGGCCATAAACGGCGCGCTCTGTTGATGGCTCTCGTGCTCGACCAGCACCGGCAGCGGTTCGCTCGGGCCGCTCTCGGTGGGCACGCTGAGGTCGAAGATCTTCATCGGCTCTTCCTCCACTGAAGTGAACGTAGCCGGTTGGGGGGAAGGGGGGAAGGGGGAAACCCGATTTCCCCCTTCCCCTGCCCTACGGGAGGGCTACGTCCTCCCAAATCCCCCCTGAAAGCATCTGCGGGCAAACCGGGTGTCCCCATTCCGCTGGCGAAGGAGAGGGGGCCGGGAGGGCTCCGCCCATCCAGGGACGTTTATCCCGCCGGTGCGGGGCGATGCCGCGGCGTTACACGCCCGCTTCCTGAAGCGCCGCGTTGATGATCGTCTGGGCCTCGGCCTGGATGGCGGCCAGGTGCTCCTCGCCCTTGAAGCTCTCGGCGTAGACCTTGTAGATGTTCTCGGTGCCCGAAGGGCGCGCCGCGAACCAGCCGCTGGCGGTGACGATCTTCAGGCCGCCGATTGGCGCGTCGTTGGCCGGAGCGCGGGTGAGCCGGGCGATGATCGGCTCGCCGGCCAGTTCGGTGGCCGCCACCAGTTCGGGCGAGAGGTTGCCCAGCACGGCCTTCTGCGCCGGGGTGGCCGGCACGTCGCTGCGGGCGTAGACCGAGCGGCCAAAGCGTTCCTCCAGCTCGCGGTAATGCTCGCCGGGGTCGCGGCCCGTCACCGCGGTGATCTCGGCCGCCAGCAGATCCATAATGATCCCGTCCTTATCGGTGGTCCACACCTGTCTCTTATACACATCT
>JAOACN010000036.1 GCA_026417815.1 Chloroflexaceae bacterium
GCAGAGCAGTGCGGCGGATGTGCAGGGCCAGGTCGCGGTCGCCGAGTTTGAACCAGGTCGGCCCGCCGAGCCGTCCCAGCCACTCCAGGCAGGCGGTGGTGTCATCGGCGATGCCCCAACCCTGCAACGGGTCAATCACCCCCGCCAGGGTGCAGGTGACGATGTCCAGATCGGGAGCGATGGTCAGGCCGTGCAGTTCAAAGTCATCGCCGGTGTTGACGATGGCGGTCACTGTTGCGGGTGGAACCACCTGCACGACCCCTTCAAGAAAACGGGCCGCGCCAACGCCGCCGGCCAGTACGACTATCATAGGCTGTGCTCTTCTTATTTCTCCTTTGTCACGTTACCCCTGGCGGGCGTTAGGGGGCCGCAGGCCCCCATCTTCCCTTCCTGGTGCAGCGCGGCTTCGCCGCACGAGGAAGGGGAAAGCCTGGAGGGTCGCAACCCATCTGAACCTCCTCGCAGCGCAAGCTGCGGCAAGTGACAAAGCAGAGTTATCCGGTTATGCGCGGGCCGAGCCCTCCCGGACCCTCCCCGCAGGTAGGGGCATGGGGAACGCCGGGTTCCTCGACCTCATATGAGCCGCAGGCGAGCGAGCCAGCGCAATGGGTAGCCAAACACCCGCGCTCCCAGCTCGCCACGGTCGAGCAAGAGACTGACGCGGGCCAGGGCCAGGTCATCGGCGCGGCGGCGCAGCGCCAGGCCCGTGGGCAGGTCCGGGGCCTCGATGATGGCCAGCGCCTGGGACCACACATCGGCGCGCCAACCTTTGAGCAGGCGCGCAGCGCACCACTCATCGAGCGGGCCGCAGACCACATCGAGCGCCTGCATCAAGCGCGCGTAGGGTTCAACCACCTCGTCTTGCACGCGATCAATCGTTTCAGCGATCACTGCGTTGACGATGGTATAGTCGGCATAACGCTCGTGTCGCGTCTGTGGAGCGAGATCGCGCCAGACGGGGCCGAGCATGTCGGCGAGCACCTGCACCAGATCGTAGTTGATATGGGCGTTGACACCGAGGAGCAGACTGACCACCACCGGCGTTTCCGCCCGGCCAGCGCAGTCGAAGGCCGCGCGCCAGGACGTGGGGAGGCGCGGATCCGCGCTCTCATAGGCTGCTATGGCCTGGAAGTAGTAGGCGGCAAAATTGTGGATAAGATCGGTGACCCAGAGCGGGTCGTGGAAACGTCCAGCCTGAACGGCGGCAAACATATTGCCGGTCATTCGGGCATAGCAGTTCAGGAAGATCGCGCGGCGATCGCCACAGCGGTCCCAGAGGCCAATCTGCTCGGCCATCCGCGTGGTCAGTTGGATGTCGCGGGACATAACGGGGTTCCTGCACGCAGCCGATCAGGGAGGGTGTTATACGGATTTCTGTTGAACAGACTGCATACGCATCACCGCCAGATCTCACTACGTTTTTCGGCAACTCCGCCCCCTCCCCAACCCTCCCCCGCTGGGGAAGGGAGTCCGGCTCCTCCCCCCAACGGGGGGAGGTTGGGAGGGGGGCGGAAAGGCAAGGGAACTTCGTTCACAGACTAATAGTGAAGATTAAGAATACAAACCGGTATTCTCCCGGTAGCCCGGCGGCTGAAGCCGCGGGCTACCGATGCGAAGCCCGCCTTCACGGGCTATACCGGATTGAATTCTTAATCTTCATTATGGCAATCCAAAATCCAAAATCCAAAATCCAAAATCCCATCACTCCCACTGCACCACCAGTTCCTCCAGGGGACGCCGGGGACGCCGTAGCGGATCTTTCGCGGCGTAGCCGAGGGTGATCAGCGCGTGGGGGTGCAAGGTTGCATCAAGACCGAGGGCGGCGCGCACGGTCTCCTGGCAGAAGAGGGGCGCGCACATCCAGCCGCCATCGAAGCCGAGGGCATAGGCGGCGAGGAGCATGTTCTGGGCGGCGCAGCCCAGGCTCTGCACGGCCATGGTGACCTCGGCGGCCTGCCGCTCGGCATCGGGGTAGACGTCGAGGTCCTCCAGGTAGAGGCAGAGGAGCACCACCACCGGCGCGCCGATGATCCGCTGGCGCGATTTGTTGAAGCGCGCCTCGATGGTGGCGGCGTCCTGGCCATCGAGGGCCAGTTGGCGACGCCAGGTCGCGCCCATGGCCTCGGCCAGGCACAACCTGGCCTGGGGGGTAGTCAGCACCACGAAGCGCCAGGGCTGGCGCCCGTGGGGCGAGGGCGCCCAGCGGGCCGCTTCCAGCACCGCCTCGATCTGCTCGCGGGTGAGGGGGTCGGGGCGAAAGGCCCGCACCGAGCGCCGCCCGCGGATGATGGTGAAAAGATCCATGCTTCTACGGTACATTCGAAGAGGCGCGGAGAGGCTATGCCTTCCCGCAACCACTGTTCCGCCCGCCGCGGGCGGACCCGTGAGGGTCGCGGAAGGCCCGGGCCGCCACGACTCCCCGAACGGAAACGGACAGGGCCGAGCGGCGAAACCAGGGATACGAAAGCACCGTTTTCCTGGGAAGGCTGCGCCCTCCCGAACCCTCCCCCGGGGTGCGGGGAACTCCGCGTTCCGTGGCGTTAACGAAACAGATCGAAGCGCGGATCGCGGATGAGGCGTCGCGCGGTGGCCTCCTCGCTGGGGGTGTAGGCGTAGCCGCGCACGATCGCCGCAGGCACGCCGTCAATCTTCCCCATCGCCAGCTCGGCGGCGCTGGCCAGTTCATCGGCGATAGCAATCAGCGTCGCCTGCATGGTGTAGCCGTAGGGGTCGCTGACGCCGGCGTAATCGTTCAGCGGCTCGATGCCGGCGCAGCCAATGGCCACGTTCACCTGGCCCTCGCGCCACGGGCGACCGAAGGTGTCGGAGATGATCACCGCCACTGTCACCCCGGTGGCCTCACGAATGGCGGCGCGGAGCCGGGCCGCGCTCCCGTCCGGGTCCTCGGGCAGCAATGAGACGATCCGGCCGCCGGCCACGTTGGACTCATCCACGCCGCTGTTGGCGCAGATCAGGCCGTGGGGTGTCTCGGTGATCAGCACACCGTTGGCCATCTTGACGATGCGCCGGCTCTCGCGCAGCACCACCTCGTAGTACGCGGCGTCCTTCCGCCCCTGCGCGGCCACCTGGCGCGCGAAGGCCGAAGGCTCGACCCGCGCGGGATCAACCAGGCGGCCCTCGGCCTTGGATACGACCTTCTGGGTGATGACCAGCACATCACCGGGCGCGAGCATCTGCCCGGCGGTGTCAAGGGCCGTGAGCAGCAGCCGCGCCAGGTCATCGCCGGGGCGCACCTCGCCGACGCCACGCACGGGGATGATCCGCACCTCGGCGGTCATGACACGTCCAGATACTTACCCGCGATGACCCTGAGCCGCTCGCGGGCCTCGGCGGGGATGCGCGAACGGTCGGTGATGATCGCCGTGGCGAGGGCGCTATGGGCGGGGCTCTCGAAGCCATCGCCGATCAGGTCCACGACATTGCGCACGATGCGCTGGGCCAGGAGGGCGTTGGCCTGAAGCACGGCCACTATCGTCTCCACGGTGACCGCGTCGTGATCGGGGTGCCAGACATCGTAATCGGTGACCATGGCGAGGGTGGCGTAGGCGATCTCCGCCTCACGGGCCAGTTTGGCTTCGGGCAGGGCGGTCATGCCGATCAGCGCGTGGCCGCGGCGACGGTTCTCCTCGCTCTCGGCCTTCGTGGAAAACGCCGGGCCCTCCATCACCACCAGGGTGCCGCCGCGATGGACGGTCGCGCCGGCCGCCTTCGCCGCGGCGTAGAGTCGCTGGCTCAGCCCGGGGCAGAAGGGCCTGTCGAAGCTCACGTGGGCCACCACGCCGTTCTCAAAGAACGTCGCCGGCCGGATACCCCTGGTGCGGTCGAAGAGTTGATCCGGCACCACCACGTGCCCCGGGGCGTACTCTTCCCGCAGGGAACCGACGGCGCTCACCGAGATCAGGTACTGCACCCCCAGTTGTTTGAAGGCATAGACATTGGCGCGGCTGGGCACCTCGCTGGGATTGAGCCGGTGCCCGCGGCCGTGGCGGGGCAAAAACGCCACCCGGCGACCACCAAGCGTGCCAATGACGAATGAGTCGCTCGGGGCGCCGAAGGGCGTCTCCAGCGACACCTCCTCCACGTCTTCCAGGCCCTCCATTGCGTAGAGTCCACTGCCGCCGATTACGCCGATCGTGGCCTGAGACATCGCTCACTCCTCCACAGATGCAGGTGCAGAATACAAGGCAAGGAGACAATTGGGTTTCCTCACGCCCCCGCCCGATGGGAGGGTCCGGGAGGGCTACGCCCTCCCAGGAGAACCTCTATTTCGCCCTGGCGGGGCGCGCTGCGCGCCCCTGTCTGATGAGAGTATACCGCAAGACCAGCGAAGAGCAAACAAGCCGTTCGACCAGGCAGGGGCCGGGATAACTCCGAACCGGCGTGGTACAATACGGATGTTGTTCTGCCAAGTGAGGAGCCACCCCCTATGAGCGACGATCCCCGCCAGGCGCTGCTGCGCCGCGCCGAGGAGCAGCGCGTCGCCTTCGTCAATCTCCAATTTACCGATATCCTCGGCATGGTCAAAAACGTGACCATCCCGATCCACGAACTGCCAGACGCGCTTGACCATGGCGTGTGGTTCGATGGTTCGTCAATCGAGGGGTTCGCGCGGATCGTCGAGAGCGATATGTACCTGGTGCCCGATCTCTCGACCTACGCGCTGGTACCCTGGGATCAGCACGAGGGTCTGGCCACCGCGCGCCTGATCTGCAATATCTACACCCCCGATGGCAAGCCCTTTGCCGGCGACCCGCGCCACGTGCTCGCCGCCGTCACCCGGCAGGCCGGCGAGATGGGCTTCGCCTTCAACGTCGCGCCGGAGATCGAGTTCTTCCTCTTCAAGACCGACGCTGAGGGCCGCACCCTGCCCCTGCCCCACGACCACGCCGGGTACTTCGATGTCTCCACCGACCTGGCGACCCTCATCCGGCGCCAGATGGTGCGCGCGCTCCAGAGTCTCGATATTACGGTGGAAGCGGCCCACCACGAAGTGGCCGCCGGCCAGCACGAGATTGACCTGCGCTACGCCGAGGCGCTGCGCGCCGCCGACCAGACGGTGACCGCCCGCGTCGCGTTGAAGGCCATCGCCCAGATCAACGGTCTGCACGCCACCTTTATGCCCAAGCCGATCGCCGAAGTGAACGGCAGCGGCATGCACGTGCACCAGAGCCTGGTAGATATCGTTACCGGACGCAACGCCTTCGCCGACCCGAACGACCCCTACGGTCTCTCGGCCACGGCGCGCCATTTCATTGCCGGGTTGCTGGCCCACGCCCGCGGGATGTGCGTCATTCTGGCCCCGCTGGTCAACTCGTACAAACGCCTTGTACCCGGCTTTGAAGCCCCGGTGTATATCTCCTGGGGGCGCACCAACCGCTCGGCGCTGGTGCGGGTGCCGCGCATCAACGCGGGGCGCGAGCAGAGCACGCGCATCGAACTGCGCTGCCCCGATCCCTCCTGCAACCCCTACCTGGCCTACGCCGTGATGCTGGCCGCCGGCCTCGATGGGATCAAGCGCAAGCTGACCCTGCGCGAAGCCGCCGAAGAGGACCTCTTCCACGTGGACCCGCGCGCTCGCGGCCTGGAGATGCTGCCCACCTCGCTCGGCAGCGCCCTCGACGCCCTGCGCGACGACGCGGTGATCCAGAATGCCCTGGGCCCCTATATCTATGAACGCTTCGTTGATGCCAAACAGCAGGAGTGGGAGAGCTACCGGGCCTATGTCTCGCAGTGGGAAGTAGAGCGGTATCTCTCGATTTTTTAGGCAGCATGGCTTTCGGTCCCCTCCCCAACCTTCCCCCGGCGGGGGAGTCAGGCGCCGCCCCCTAACGGGGGGCGGCCGGGAGGGGGCTGGTTCGGTACGGACTTTGTGGCCGGAGTTGCCGGCTGGCCACCTGATCGGACGCCTGCGTTGCCCAACGCCCCGGCCCACCCGAGCAACTGGAATGGACGTCACGTTCACTCTCCCCGACATAACCGCGGATGTCCCGCTGCCGCCCCTCTTTGGGGTGCGGCAGCGTTGGGAGACGCAACCGCTGGCCGATGTGCCCGGCGCCACGCGGGCGCAACTCGAGGCCCTGGGCCTGCGCGCGCGCATCACCCCGGGGATGCGCGTCGCCGTGACCGCGGGCAGCCGCGGCATCCGCGACGTTGTGCCGATCACGCGGGCGGCGGTGGAGTGGCTGCGGCTGGCCGGGGCCGCGCCCTTTATCGTCCCGGCGATGGGTAGCCACGGCGGCGCCACCGCCGATGGGCAACGGCAGCTCCTGGCCTCCCTCGGCATTACCGAGGAACGCATCGGGTGCCCCATCCTCAGTTCGATGGAGGTGGTACAGATCGGCAGCCTCGACGATGGCACGCCCGTGTTTATGGATCGTCTGGCCCACGAGGCCGATGGCGTGCTGGTGATCAACCGCGTCAAGGCCCATACCTCCTTTCACGGCACGATCGAGAGCGGTCTGGCGAAAATGTGCGTCGTGGGCCTGGGCAAGCGCCACGGCGCCGAAATCATCCACCGTACCGCGGTGGACGGCCTGAAGCGCCTGCTGGCGCCCATGGCCCGGGTGATGATTGCCAGCGGCAAGATCCTCGGCGGGCTGGCGATCCTCGAAGACGCCCGCGAGCAGACGGCCGACCTGGTGGGGCTGCCGCCGGAGGAGATCGGCGCCGAGGGCGAGGCCCGGCTCCTCGAACGCAGCAAGGCGCTGATGGCCCGCCTGCCCTTCCACCAGATAGATGTGCTGGTGGTGGATGAACTGGGCAAGAACATCAGCGGCACGGGCATGGACACCAACGTGATCGGCCGCCTGCCCCTCCCCGGCCAGCCGCCGCCCGCCTCACCGGTGATCAACGTCATCGTCGTGCTCGACCTCACCCCGGAGACCCACGGCAACGCCAACGGCATGGGTCTGGCCGACATCACCACCGCGCGCTTCGCCAGCAAGGTTGACTTCCGCACGACCTACCTCAATGTGCTCACCGCTGGTCTGGTCGGGTTGTGCAAGGGCGCCCTGCCGATTGTGCTACCCACCGGTCACGGCGCCGTTGCCACGGCGATCCGGACCTGCGGGCGCGCCGACCCCGCCGAGGCCCGGGTGGTGCGGATCAAGAACACCCTGCACCTCGAGCATCTGCTGGTCAGCCCGCCCCTGCTCCCCGAGGTGGCCGCCAATCCCGATCTGGAGGTGCTCGGGCCGGCCGGCTGGGAGGGATTGGACTGAAGCCGCTTAAAATAATTTCCCCGGCGGCCGCGCCGCGCAGACGTGATGAACCACCTCCACACTCTGGTAAACTGGAACGCCGACGCCATTGCCGCATGGGAGCGTGAGGCGCCGACCACCGCCGACGATGCCACGGCGCGCATCGCCCTGGTCGGCCCTCCCTCCCCGGCCGGCGGCGCGCGCGAGGTCATCCTCTCCTGGGGCGCCGAA
>JAOACN010000074.1 GCA_026417815.1 Chloroflexaceae bacterium
TCGCTCGTCGGCAGCGTCAGATGTGTATAAGAGACAGCACCCACGGCGGTCATATCCATCTGCCGCTCCTGGGTTCGTTGTGCCTGCCGCGCCACGGCTGGCGCTATCCCATCGGATACCGGACCATCGGCGCGCTCCAGCTCTACGTCAGCCGGGGCATCGGCGGCCTGCCGTTGCGCTTCGGCTGCCCCCCGGAGGCCACGATCCTCACCCTGAAGCAGGCCGCAGAGATCGGCGTTCCGGCCTGACCGCTCCGCACCGCAGAATGAAGCCGTGGAGGGTCCGGGAGAGCCAGACCCTCCCGGACCCCCTGCCTTCCCCTTGCCGCAGCGGCATATCCATCTCCCACCCGAAAGGTTGTATCATAAGCGGTGATGCAACCTGATGCGACCATACGCGCAACCCGGAGGGTCGCGCTCCATCGGCAGGGGCGTGGGGAGACCCGGTTTCCCCACTCTCCTCCAACCGGGCCAGGGGAGGAAAGTTCCCTGGAGGACACAAACCCTCCCGAAGGAGTTTCCTTCATTGGCTCTACGACGCGACGGCACAATGCCGGCGAGCCTTCTCGGGGAAGGATGGCACCATGACCGACGACATGACCCGACTTGCCGCCCTCTCACCGCTGGACGGGCGTTACCGCAGCGACGTGGGCCATCTGGCGGCCTACTTCAGTGAAGCGGCGCTGTTCCGTTACCGCGTGCGTGTAGAGGTTGAGTATCTGATCGTCCTCTCACGCGCTCCCAGCGTTGGATTCGTACCGCCCCTCAACGCCCAGCAACAGGCCCAACTGCGGCAGTTGTATCGCCAGTTCAGCGACGCCGACGCGCTGGCTATCGCCGCGTGGGATCGCCGGGTCAACCACGACGTCAAGGCGGTCGAATACTGGCTGCGCGAACAACTCGACCGGCTTGGTCTGGAGCGCTGGAAGGAGGCGGTGCACTTTGCGCTGACCTCGGAGGACGTGAACAACCTGGCCTACGGTCTGCTGGTGCGCGAGGCCCGCGATGCGGCGATCCTGCCGCCCCTGAGTCGCCTGCTCGAGCGCCTGCGCGAGATGGCCGACGCCGAGGCGGCCACGCCGATGCTGGCCCGGACCCACGGCCAGGCGGCCACACCGACGACGTTCGGCAAAGAGATGAACGTGTTCTTTATGCGCCTGCGCCGCGCCGTCGAAGCAGTGCGCGACACCCGTCTCACCGGCAAGCTCAACGGCGCCACCGGCACCTTTGCCGCTCACGCCGTCGCCCTGCCGGCAGTGGACTGGATGGCCTTCTCGCGCGCCTTTGTGCGCGCCCTGGAGCTGGAGCCGGTGTTGCTCACCACCCAGATCGAGCCGCACGACAGCCTGGCAAGTCTCTGCGACGCGCTCAAGCGCGTCAACGTGATCCTCGTGGACCTGTGCCAGGACATCTGGCGCTACATCAGCGACGGCTACCTGGTTCAGCGGCCCGCGCCCGGCGAGGTCGGTTCTTCGACCATGCCGCACAAGATCAACCCGATCGACTTTGAGAACGCCGAAGGCAACCTGGGGCTGGCAATCGCCCTGCTGGAGCATATGAGCCGCAAGTTGCCCGTTTCGCGCCTGCAACGTGACCTGTCGGATAGCACGGTGCTGCGCAACCTGGGCACGGCCTTCGGCTACAGCTTGCTGGGGTACCAGCGTGTGCTGCGCGGGCTGGACAAACTGGCGGTGCGCCAGGAGCGGCTGCGCGCCGACCTGGAAGCGCACCCCGAAGTGCTGGCCGAAGCGATCCAGACCATCCTGCGGCGCGAGGGCTACCCCGAAGCCTACGAGACGCTCAAGACGCTGACCCGCGGGCGTGACCTGACCCTGGAGGGACTGCGTCAGTTCGTGGAAACGCTGGACGTGCGCGAGGAGGTCAGGGCGGAACTGCTCGCCCTGCGACCGGAGAGCTACACCGGGCTCGCTGCTGATCTGGCCCGTCTGCGCGACGACCGCACCACAGGAGGGTGGTGACCGCCTTCGGGAAGATCCGAGAGGGCCCGGCCCTCACAACCCCCCTTCCTCGCCCGGTTGGAGGAGGGTGGGAGAAACCAGGCTTACCGGGGGAGGGTCTGGGAGGGCTGCCCCCTCCCAGAAGCCCTGCTCCCCGAATCATTCGGCTAACGGGACCTGCCAGGTGTATGACCAGGCTCAAATAAACACAAACGTTTCGATATTTCATGGCTTTCTGATGCGCTAAAACCGGGTTGGAAAGTCTGAAGCGGCAAATACCGCGTTAGAATGCGTCAAAGGTATTGACAAGTGCGGTATACTGCTTCACAAAGGCATATAGCGCATATGCTGAACCTTGCTCGAAGGAGGTCTGCACCGATGCAGAAGACCGACTTTATCAAGGCCGTGGCGGAGCGAGCCGGCGTGTCGCAGAAAGAGACCAAGCTCGTGGTGGACTCGGCCCTCGAGGTGATCACCGAGGCCCTGGCCAGGGGCGAAAAGGTGACCCTGACCGGTTTCGGGACGTTCGAGGTCCGCTCGCGGCAGGCGCGAGAGGGTGTGAATCCGCAGACGCGGGACAAGATCCAGATCCCTGCCACCAAGACCCCTGGCTTCAGCGCGAGCAGCACGCTCAAAGAGGCCGTGAAGGGGTCGCAGGCTGGTTGAGGGCGTTCTACGCCACGAAGGCTCACGGATCGCGCAGGCTGGGAGGGTCTGGGAGGGCGACGCCCTCCCAGACCCTCCTGTTTACGGACGAGGGTCCGGTCTCGCTGCGCGGCCCTGTGGATTACCGTTCGGAGGAGGTGTGGAGGGCCGCGCCCTCCGCATCTCAAGCGCCCCGGAGGCGTCCCAGCAATCGGTCGGCGGCGCGTTCCCCGCTGATGATGGCCCCTTCGATGAACGGCCCTCCCAGATAATCGCCGGCAAAGGCAAGGGCGGGCATCTCGATTGCGCCGGAGGCGAACGCCTGTAACCGGTGGAAATGCCCCACGTCGAACTCGGGCAGGGCCTCGGCACAGCGGTAGAGACGCTGCGAGAGGCGCCGGGGCGCCGGATCAAAGCCTGGCGCCAGACGCCGCAGCTCGGCAAGCATGAGGCAGGCCAGGGTCTCATCGGAGCACTCGCGCAGCGCGGCGGCGGCGCGGCCACTCAGACGGAGACAGATCACGTCGCGATCGGGAGGGGCAAAGCCTGAATTTTTGACCGTCGGGAGCGTGGCGGCGGCGAGGAAGGGCGTTTCGCGGCGGGGAAAAAGCATACCGTAGGTGACGCGGGGAAAGCGTTCACGAACCACGACGGCCAGCAGGGTGGTCATGGAGTAGGTGACCGCGGAGAAGAAGGCGCGCCGGCGGTCGTCGAGCCACGGGAGCAGCCGCGGCACGACGCTGGCGGTCGTGGCGACGACAACCGCATCGGCGGTGAGGGCGAAGGGGAGATTGCCGGCCCGCCCGTGGACGGTGTAGCCCGCGCCCGGGCCAGGCGTAACCGTCTCAACTTCGGCGCCGAGACGCAGATCGTGGTCGGCGGCCAGCGCCGCCGTCAGTTGGCCCAGGCCCTCGCGCATGGTGTAGAGGCGCATCCCGGCGGGACGGCTGAGACCCGCGCGCAGCGCCAGGAACAGCAAGGCTCGCGAGGTGCGCTCGGGCGCCCAGTAAAAGATCCCCGAGAGCGGCGGCTGGAGCACATACTCCAGAACCTCTTCGGAAAGATGGGCGCGGGCGTACTCGGCCACAGAAACGTCATCAAGCGTATAAGCCTTGTGGAAGGCATGGGTGTCGAGCCGCGAACCGTGGCGCGCCAGCGCGCCCACCAGGTATGAGAGGGCGACCTTGTGGCGCGGGCCCACCAGGGGCGTAAGCGCGGCAGCAGCGTTGGGCCAGAGCGGGTAGAGGCGCCCGGCACGGAGCGTGGCGGCGCTGCGCGGAATGCGTCGTAACTCCCCCGCCAGACCCAGTTCGCGCACCAGTTCCAGCGTGCGCGAATAAAAATCGGCCAGGAACTCGGCCCCCAGCTCGACGCGACACCCCTCAACCAGCAGCGTCTGCACGCGGCCACCAGGCGCCGACGCCCGCTCCAGCACCGTCACCCTCGCCCCGGCCGACCGCAGGCGCCGGGCCGCAGCCAGGCCGGCAACTCCGGCGCCAATCACCACCACCCTCTGCTCAGATATGGCCATCGTTGTGTGCAAGCCGTAGCGCGTTTGCCGGAGACCGCTCCCGGCGCCATTGCGACGTATAATAGCACAGAGCACGCCAGGTTCCTGGGAGGGCGACGCCCTCCGAGTCCCGGCGCAATTCGGAGGGTTACGCTGGCGGGCTCCGTCTCCGGGCTGATGCCAGCGATGGCACAGGTATGCTACGCTGGAACGAACGTAGCGTCTGGTGGCGAGCCTAGTGATACCGTTTCGGCATGTGGATTCTGAGGTGAAAATCGGCGCGCAGGGCCGCAGCGCGCTGCGGCTCCCGTACGGACGCAGCGCGCTGCGGCTCCCGTACGGACGCAGCGCGCTGCGTCCGTACGGGGGCTAGTTTTCATCGCGGCGGTGTGCGCCATGCGTACGACCGTCTGGTACGACAACCAGACTTCCCCTCAGAGGGGAGGTTCGGAGGGGCTGCGCCCCTCCGAAAGCTCCTTTCCGGTGCGGCGGGCTTCGCCAGGCCGCACCAGACTGGTGAACGAGCGCTTGCCCGGGTGGGCGGAGCCCTCCCGGACCCTCCCCTCCGGCGAGTGGCACAACCTGTGCCCTGATCGCCACGCCCACGGCCGGTCAACCCCTTGATAGCGGCGGCGGACCTGACGTGAACGGGAAGGCCGTGGCCTCTGTGTGTCCGCGCTCCACGCGCCCGGGAAGGGGCGGCGGGGCCGGTGAGGAGCATTGCCGTGGCTCTCCGCAGCGAGTTCAGCATCGCGAATGCCCATCAGTATGACACGCGCAGCGCCGGGCGCTGGATCGTATCGCACATCCGGCGCTACTGGTACTTCGCGCTGGGCTTTGTCATCTTCTATTCGAGCGCCTGGACGTGTTATTCGTTCGCCCAGGTCCTGATTGGCCGCGCCGCGGACGAGATTCTGAACCCGAGCATGCCCAACGGCCTGCTGATCGCCGCCCTGATGGTGCTGGCAATCATGCTGGGCGATGCCGTTAGCGGGCTGATCGGCCTGCTGGCCGCCGAGAGCCTGGCCTCCCACATCGAGGCCGACGCGCGGCAGGAGTTGTACGAAAGCCTGCTGGGCAAAAGCAAGGCCTTTCACGACCGGCAACGGGCCGGCGACATTATGGCCCGCGCCACCGATGATACCCGCGCCCTGGCCGACCTGATCGTCCCCGGCGGGTTGCTTGCCGCCGAGACGGTGATGGGGCTCATGGCGCCGCTGAGCTTCATCGCCCTGATCCGCGTCGAGTTGCTCCTGGCGCCCGTCGCGTTCGTGGCGCTCTACGCGATTACGGCGCGGCGCTACCTGCGCCGTCTCCAGCCGGTGATTGACGCCCAGCGCGAACAGTACGGGACCATGAACGCCGGCCTGGAGGAGACGCTCTCGGGCATCGAGGTAGTGAAGGCCTCGGCCCGCGAGCCCTTTGAGCGCGAGAAGTACCGCCGCAACGCGCGACTGTTCCGCGACTTCTATGTGCGGCAGGGGTACATCGAGGCGCGCTACCTGCCCTTGCTCCTCTACGGGATCGCCGTGGGCGGCGCCTTCCTTCACGCCATGTGGCTCTACGCCCAGGGGACGATCAGCGTCGGCCAGGTAGTGAGCGTGATGGGCCTGGTTAACGTGCTGCGCTTCCCGACCTTCATCTCGATCTTTGCCTTCTCGGTCATCCAGGCGGGCATGGCCAGCGCCCGGCGCATCCTGCGGATCATCAACGCCGAGAGCGACCTCGATGAGAACAACGCCGGGTATCGCGCCGAGCTGCGCGGGGAGATCACCTTTGAGGGCGTCTCCTTTCACTACCAGGGCGAAGCAGGCGACGATGGCGCCCCCGCGCGGACCAACAGCGTGCTCGAGGACATCTCGTTCCACATCCCCGCCGGCAAGACCGTGGCCATCGTCGGGCAGACCGGCAGTGGCAAGACCGCCCTGACCCAACTCGTGAACCGGACGTATGACGCCACTGCCGGACGGGTGCTGATCGACGGCATGGACGTGCGCGACTGGAGCCTGGATGCGCTGCGGGCCCAGATCGGCAAGATCGAGCAGGACATCTTCCTGTTTACCCGCAGCATCGCCGAGAATATCGCCTTCGGCGCGCCGGGGGCCACACGGGCGCAGATCGAGGAGGCCGCGCGGGCGGCGCAGGCCCACACCTTCATTACCGGCTTTCCCGAAGGGTACGACACCGTGGTGGGCGAACGCGGCGTGACCCTGTCGGGCGGGCAGCGGCAGCGCATCGCCCTGGCCCGCGCCTTTTTGAGCAACCCGCGCATTCTGATCCTCGACGACTCAACCAGTGCGATTGACAGCGCAACCGAGGACCAGATCCAGCAGGCCATTCGCAAGGCCCAGGAGGGGCGCACGGTGCTGCTGATCACCCACCGGCTCTCCCAGATCCGCTGGGCCGACATGATCCTGGTCCTCGACAAGGGACGCCTGGCCGCCGCCGGCACGCACGACGAACTCCTGCGCCGCTCGCCCCATTACCGGCGGATCTTCGCCCGCTATGAGGTGAACCTGCCGCCCCTGGAGGACCAGGCAGGCGCAACGCTGCAAGCGGCATGACGCCGGGGGAAGGTAGCGCAACCTTCAAGGTTGCCATAACTCGACTTTGTCGCTTGCCGCTGGCGGGGGTGCGGGGGCCGCAGGCCCTCGAAGATCTTCCCTACTCCTCCGAACCTCCTCGCAGCGGAAACTACGGCAAGTGACAAAGTAGAGCTAGCAACCAGGGAGCCAGTATGGGTTTCATTCTCGATGGGCTTGACGCCGAAGCCTATGACCGCGCCTACAGCGACGGCGCGCTGGTGCGCCGCATCCTGAGCTATTTCCGGCCCCAGGCGGGCAAGATGATCCTCGCCGCGCTGATGGTCGTCGCCACGGCGGCGCTGGATGCCGGTGTGCCGATCTTCATCGCCCGCAGCCTCGACTGGATCAGCGCCAACCCTGACCCCCGGCTCATCACGGGACTGGCCATTGGCCTGGCGCTGCTCGGCGCCGCCTCATGGCTCTTCAACCTGGTGCGGCAGACCTGTTCGGCGCAGGCGGTGGGCGATGTGGTGCTGGCCATGCGCGAGGACGCCGTTGAGGCCGTGTTGCGCCGCGATATGTCGTTCTACGACCAGTTCCCCACCGGCAAGATCGTCAGCCGGGTCAACTCCGATACGGCGGCCTTCGCCCAGGTTATGACCCTGACGATGGACCTGATGAGCCGGGTGCTGCTGGTGCTCTTCATCGTCGGCTACCTGGCGACGATCAGCCTCAAGCTGACCATGGTGCTGCTGGTGCTGACACCCTTCATTATTGGCGTGGCGCTGGGGTTCCGCGCCATCGCTCGCCGCAGCATCACCGCCTCGCGCCGCATGAACGCCGAGGTCAGCGCGCATATCGGCGAGACGGTCAACGGCATCGGCGTTGCCAAGACCTTCCGCCAGGAGCCGGCCATCTACGCCGAGTTCCTGGAGGTGAACCGGCGCTCGCGGCGGGTCAACCGGCGCATGCGCTTCGTCTTCAGCGGCATCTTCCCGGTGCTCAACCTGATGGCGGCAATCGGCACGGCCACCCTGGTCTACCTCGGTGGTCTGGAGGTACGCACGGGCGTACTGACGGCGGGACTATGGTTCCTGTTCATCCAGGGGTTGCAGAGCTTCTGGTTCCCTTTGACCAGCATCGCCTCATTCTGGAGCCAGTTCCAGCTTGGCCTGGCCGCGGGGGAGCGCGTCTTCGCCCTGATTGACAGCGAACCGCAGGTGGTGCAGACCGGCAACCGCAGGCTGCCGAACCTCGAGGGGGCGATCAGCTTCGAGCAGGTGGACTTCGCCTACCGCGAGGGCGAGCCGGTGCTCACGGGGTTCGATCTGCACATCCGGCCCGGCGAGACGGTGGCCCTGGTGGGCCACACCGGCTCGGGCAAGAGCAGCATCGCGAAGCTGGTGGCGCGCTTCTACGAGTTCCAGGGGGGCCGGATCACGATTGACGGGGTAGACATTCGCGAACTCGACCTGGCTGCCTACCGGTCACGCCTGGGCATCGTCACCCAGACGCCCTTTCTGTTCGATGGCACGGTGCGCGAGAACATTCGCTACGGGCGTCCCGAGGCCAGCGACGCCGAGGTGCTGGCCGCGGCCCAACACGTCGGCGGGGGCGACTGGCTCGACAGCCTGCCCGGCGGCCTCGACACGCAGGTGGGCGAACGGGGCGGCAGCCTCTCGATGGGCCAGCGGCAACTGGTGGCCCTGGCGCGAGTGCTGCTGCAAGATCCGGCGATCTGCATCCTCGACGAGGCCACGGCCAGCATTGACCCGCTGACCGAGGCGCTCATCCAGGAGGGCCTGGACACGGTACTGGCAGGACGCACCTCGCTCGTCATTGCCCATCGCCTCTCGACGGTGCGCCACGCCGACCGCATCATTGTGCTGCGCAAGGGGACGATCATCGAGGAGGGCGCCCATGACGACCTGCTGGCGCGTGGCGGGCACTACGCCGAACTCTACAACACCTACTTCCGCCACCAGTCGCTGAGCTATATCGAAGGGGCGCGCCGGGCCGCGTAGCGGTGACAGGCAATTCCACTGGCAGGGGCGTGGGAAAACCCGGTTTCCCCACCCTCGCCACCCGGCATCGGGGCGCCCGACGCTCGCGGGCAAGGACACGGGGAAACCCCGTTTCCCCAACCCTCCGCCACCCGGCATCGGGGCACCCGACGCCCGCCGGCAGGGGCGCGGGGAAACCCCGTTTCCCCACGTTTCAGATTACCCCCGTAACACCTGCCGGGCCAGGTCGGGCCGATTAGTGATGATGCCGGTTGCGCCGAGGGTGGCCAGCGCGCGCATGCGCTGCGGATCGTCCACCGTCCAGACATTGACCTGGTAGCCGGCGCGGCGCACCAGGGGGATGAGCCAGTCGAGGTTGGGGAGGTCGTAGTAGGGATGCCAGGCGACGGCCTCGACGGCGCGGAGGGCAAAGAAGGGCCAGAGTTCGCGGGCGCGCACGGCGGGGTGCATGGTACGGGTGCCCATCAAGTAGCCGCGGGGCGCCGCTGGCGCGACGGCGCGCAGTTCGCGCAGGGCGGCCTCGCTGAACGAGGAGACGATCACCTGCTCAACCAGATCAAACGCGGAGAGGAGTTCGGCGCAACCGGCAGCCATGCCCGTGGTTTTCAACTCGATGTTGAGCCGCATTCCACTGGCGCGAGCGAAGTCGAGCACCTCCTCCAGCGCCGGCGCGCGTTCGCCGCCGATGTCCAGGGCCTGAAGCTCGGCCAGCGTGCATCCGGCAACAGGACGGGCCTGCCCGTCCCAGCGTTCAGTCGTCTCGTCGTGGAACACCACCAGTCGCCCATCGGCGGTGAGCCGCACATCGAGTTCGATCATGTCCGCAGCCTGCCGTCGAGCCAGCTCGAAGGCGGCCATAGTGTTCTCGGGGGCGTAGGCCGAAGCGCCCCGGTGGGCGATGATCAGCGGCATACGCGGCTCGCTTCGCTCTGCTGAGCATAAGGGGAGGGTATGGAATGACGCTGCCATTCCATACCCTCCCTATCCTCGCGCCCTTCGTGCCTGGGTGGCGCGTCTCCACCTCAGACGGCGACACTCTCTTCACTCAGGTTATGCTCGGGGATCGGCAGATCGACGCTCAGGGCCTCCGCGGTCAGCATGGGCTGGAGAATGCGCTGCAATGCCATCACGTGGGCGCAGGTGTTCCAGACCTGGAAAAACGAGCAATCGCAGTGCCAGTGACCGTCTTTGAAGGAGATGGCATGGTTGCTATTTCCGCCGTGGAAGGTGACGGTGAGTTCGTTAAACTTGATCCGCTCCGGCTCCTCGGCATAGCGGCGAGCCTTCTCGATCTTGCCAATCAGGTCGGAATGCATCACGTACCTCCTGTTATCTCTGAACTACCGGGTTCAGAACGCTCCACTCATCAACGAGAAAAACATCAGGGGCGCCGCAGGCGTATGCCTACGCGCCCCTGAGGGAAGTGCTGATTGCGCTGTGTGTTTTTGCCCCCATAGCACGCGCCTCCTGAGTCAGAGGTTAAGGGGTGCTTAACATAGACCCATTATAGAACCGGGGCCGGGGTGAGTCAAGGGAAATGTTACGCTGGTTCGGAGGAGGGGTTCAGCGCGCCACAACGGGTTGCGAGGCCCATGACATCCCCGCGGCAAGAGTGGAGATTTCTTAAGCCAGGGTGGAGCTCACCCGGCGCGCATTCGCGCCGCCAGGCTCAGGATGCGCTGGCCATACTCGGTACCGGGTACGGCCCAGCGTCCGTTCAGATCAACAATGGTGAGGGCGACCCCACGGTTGGCGGGAGAAAGGCCGCGCACCTCCAGGGCATAGGCGATCAACTCCTGCTGGTAGGGCGTGCCGAGGCCGGCCGGCAGGGCATAGGCCAGCAAGCGCCCCAGGTGCGCCCGCACCGAGTCACTGTCCCAGGCGGCAAAACTGGCCCCCTCGCGCCAGACCGCACCATCCCAGGCCCAGTTGCGCCCCGGCGGATACTCGGGGGAGCCGGGCAGGGTCGCGCCGGTGACGCCGATGCCGGCGGGATTACGGCGGGGCCGGGCGCACCACCAGGAGGTCAGGCTGCCGGTTTCGTGGGCGCACTGGGCCAGGGCCAGGAACCAGTCCACCCCGGCCGCGGTCCCGATGCGGGCATAGGCCCGCACGATTGAGGTGATGTCGTAGGGGGTGTAGAGCGTGGAGCGAGCGGCGAACCAGGCGATGGCCTGCTCAGCCGTGCCCGAGGGCGGCGCCAGCAAATAGCCGCTCTCGTTGGGCCAGATGCCTGGATCGGGCGTGGGGGCAGGTTCGGGCGTGGGCGCAGGATCGAGCGCCGGCGGGGGTGGCGGCTCAGGAACAGGCGCGGGGGACGGCTCGGGGGCAGGCTCAGGTGGCGGCTCGGTGCCGCTGACGAGCGGGAGGTAGAGCCGGAACGGGGGCTCCTGGGCGTGAGCGGGGCGCGCGCCGGCGACCGTGACAACCGTGGCGCCCAGCAGGCGCAAGAGGCGTCGGCGAGAGAGCATAGGCTGCATTCCAATTACACGGGGCGAGAAGAGGGTTTTATCGGTGAGGGCAAGCCCTCGCTGCGACCCTCCCCGCCACAGCTTCGATTGGGAGGCATGTGGCCGGCTGCCCGGGCGGCGCGCCAGCGACAACCGGCGCGGTACATGGCGCCGGTACTGGATTCAACGCGCCTGTCGGGCCAGTTCGACATCAATGAAGATGACAGGATGGTGGCAATGCCGGGGTCGAGGCGGCCCGGCGCGCCGCCGCAACCACGGCCCGGCGCGCCGCCTCGACCCCGGCGGGTGGCCACGCCCCCCGACCTCTGTGAGGTCGGGGGCACCGATTTCAACCGCCTGATCTGTGCAAAGACTTGACAAAACCAGACAAGGGGAGTATACTCTTCCTGACCGGTCGGTAAAGTTACGAAATTTTTTGGCTTCTTTTACTTACTGACCGGTCAGATAGGATCATATGGTACAGGATCTCGAACCCATCAGCAGCCCCACGGCGGTGAAGATCGTTGATGCCGCCAGTCATCTGTTCATGCAGCGGGGCTACAAGGCCGTTTCGATCAACGACATCATCCGCGCCGCGGATGTGACCAAGCCGACCCTGTACTACTACTTCGCCGACAAAGAGGAACTGTTCGTCCAGATGGGGCTGCGGGTGCTACAGGAGATGGGCGCCCGCCTCGCGACCGCCGCCAGCGCGCCCGGCGGGACGGTCGCCCGCCTGCGCGCCCTCGCTGCCGTGTTGATGGACGACCGCGACCGGGATATGCGCATGATGCGCCACGAGATGGCCGAGCATCTTGGGCCGGCCAATCGCAACCGGCTGGCGCGGGCCTTTTTCACCCACCTCTTCCGCCCGATACTCGGCGTGATGGAAGAGGGCGTGGCCGAGGGGACGCTCGGGCACTATGCGCCGGTGACCCTGGCCAACCTGTTCTTGAGCATGTCGGAGGCCTGCCAGGAGTTCGCCGGCGAGAGCCGGATGGCGGCCTGGGCCGCCGAGAGCGGCATACACGTGCAGATCAGCCCGATTTCCACCGGAGAGATGGTCGATCTGTTCCTGTACGGCGTTGCCGCGTCAGGTCGCCCTGGCGCCGCGGACGCCCATTAAGAACCTGAGGCGCCCGGGGAACGCACCCGGGTTGTCTGGGAGGGCTGTACCCTCCCAGAGCCGCCCCTCCGGCAAGGGGCATGGGGCAACCAGGTTTCCCCACCTTCCTCCAGACGACCGGGGAACGCGCGTTCCTGGGAGGGTCTAGCCCTCCCGAAGGAGTTCTCCCGACGGCCTTCTATCTGGCGGTGCGCGCGCCGCGCACGGCTGACCGACACATATTGAGAGGAACATTCATTCTATGACCACGGTTCCACAGTCTCGACCGGGCGGCTTGCGTCGCCCGACCTTTGCCGCGATTATCGCCCTGATCCTGTTGCTGGCCGTCGCCGGCACCTTCGCCTATCGCAGCTTCAGCAATGCGCGGGCCAATCCCCTGGCCGACGCCACCCTCGTCTCCGTAAACCGGAGCGACCTGGTGCTGGGGGTGAACTCCACCGGGCGGGTTGAGCCGCGCGTCCAGGCCGAACTCTCCTTCCCCGCCGCGTCGGGCCGCGTCGCCGAGGTGCTGGTCGTCGAAGGCGATACGGTCAAGGCCGGCGATGCGCTCATCAAGCTCGATAGCCGCCAGCAGGCCGCCGCCCGCGACGCCGCCGCGGCCAACCTCACCGCGGCCCAGGCCGACCTGCAGGCCCTGCGGGAGGGCGCCACTCCCGAGCAGATCGCCGAGGCCCGCGCTCAGGTGCGCGCCGCCCAGGGCAATCTGACCCAGACCCGGGGCAGCGTTACCGATGCCGATATTGCCGCCGCCCGCGCCGCTGTGGAAGAGGCCCGCGCCCGCCTGGCCGTGCTTGAGGCCGGGGCGAAGAGCGATGCCCGCACCCGCGCCGAAACGGCCCTCGCCGAGGCCCGCGCCGAGCTTGACCGCCAGCGCGCGGCCCTCGCTGGCGCCAAGGAGCAGGCCCGCCTGAATGTCGATGCCGCCGCCAACACGCTCCGCAACGCCCAGAGCGCCTATAGCACCGCCTTCTGGGACCTCGAGCACGTGCGGAAGAACGGCACCGATCCGCGCACCGGTCGCTCGCTGAACGATTTCCAGAAGCAGGATTTCCAGGTCGCCTTTGACCAGGCCGCCCGGAACCTGGCCGATGCCGAGGCCGCCCTCCAACAGGCCCGGACCGCGTATGAGACGGCCGTCCAGAATGAAATCAGCGGCCTGCAAACCGCCGAGGCCCGCGTGCGCGCCGCCCAGGCCGACCTGGATACGCTGATCGCCGGGGCCGACGCCGACGACCTGGCCGCGGCCCGCGCGCAACTCGCCCGCGCCCAGGCCGAGCTTGCCCGTCTGACCGGCGCGCAGCGCGCTGGCGCCCTCGCCGCCCAGCAGGCCAACCTCGAGGCGGCCCGCGCTCGTCTGGAACAATTGACCGCCGATCCGACCGCCAGCGACCTGGCCCGCGCCGAGGCCCGCGTGGCTCAGGCCCAGGCCCAGCTCGACCAGGCCCAGGTGGCCCTCGACGACCTCACCCTGCGCGCCCCCTTCGACGGCGTGGTGGCCAGCGTCAACGTCGCCCCCGGCGAGAGCGTCGGGTCCGCCGCCCCCGTCGTGCTGATTGACATCAGCCGCTTCCTGGTCAAGGTGACGGTTGATGAGGTGGATATTGCCCGTGTCCAGCCCGGCCAGCCGGTTGAGGTGCTGGTGGACGCCCTGGGCCAGACCCTCCCCGGCACGGTGCTGCGCCTGGAGCCGTTGCCGCGCAACGACAGCGGCGTGACCGCCTACCAGGTCACCGTCGAGATCGACCCGGCCGGCGCCGCCCTCAAGCCCGGCATGACCGCCAGCGCCACCATCGTGGCCGACCGCCGCGACGACGCCCTCAGCGTGCCCCTGGCCGCCGTGCGCAGCGTTGATGGTAAGAGCGTGGTGAGCGTGGTTGTGGGCGAGGGCAACGAGCGCCGCGTCGAGGAGCGCGTTGTGGAGACCGGTCTGCGCGCCGGTGATCGCATCGAGATCCGCAGCGGCCTCGCCGAAGGCGAGCAGATCGTCATTCGCTAGAAAACGCCCGACGTTCGAGCGCCGGCAGCCCCCGCGGTCAGGTATGGGGAAACCCGCTTTCCCCATACCAGTGCCCGGCGGGCAGGAGGCGTGGGGAGACCCGCGTTCCCCACCCCAACCGGTGATGAGAAGCCTGACACCCCGACGGGCCGGGGCACGGGGAAACCCGGTTTCCCCCTTATCCAACGGAGCACCGTGCCATGCACACCGACTATAGAACCAGACCGATCGTCCAGATCGAAAACATGGTCAAGGAGTTTCCCACCGGCGACGGCGTCTTCCGCGCCCTCGACGACGTTTCGCTCCAGGTTGACCAGGGCGAAATGGTCGCCATCATGGGGCCCTCAGGCTCGGGCAAGAGCACGCTGATGACCCTGATCGGCCTGCTCGACACGCCCACCAGCGGGCGCTACGTCCTCGACGGCGAGGATGTGAGCGGCCTGAGCCGCCTGGAGCAGGCCCGCGTGCGGAACCGCAAGCTCGGCTTCGTCTTCCAGAACTTCAACCTGCTGCCCCGCCTCACCGCCCTGCAGAACGTGGAACTGCCCCTGGTCTACGGGCGCGTGGACGGTCGGCGGCGGCGCGAACTGGCCCGCGCGGCCCTGGAGGCGGTCGGCCTGGGGGCCAAAGTTGACAACCTGCCCAACACCCTCTCGGGCGGCCAGAAGCAGCGCGTCGCCATCGCCCGCGCCCTGGTCCACAACCGGCGATCATTCTGGCCGACGAACCCACCGGCGCCCTCGACACCCGCACCGGCGCCGAGATTATGGCCCTCTTCCGCGAGTTGAACCGCGAACAGGGCCGGACGATCATCATCGTGACCCACGACCCGGAGATCGGCCGGCACATGGACCGCGTGATCGGCCTGCGTGACGGGCGCCTGGCCGAGAACATTCTGAGCGAATACTACGGCGTCGAGGTGTTCGAGCGCGTCGAGCGGGAGCACGGCCTGGAGCCGGTGCCCGTTCCCGCGCGCCGCCGCGAGGCTGGTCAGGAGTAGATTCGAGAGATGATCAAAGAACAGATCGGTATGGCCCTGGATAGCCTCAGGGCCAACAAGTTTCGCTCGCTGCTCACCATGCTCGGCATCATCATCGGCGCCGGCACCCTGGTGGCCGTGCTCTCCCTGGGCAACGCCCTCCAGAGCAGCGTCTTCGAGCAATTCGTGGACCTCGGCACCCGCCGTATCGCCGTGGAGCCGGGCGACCCCAATGCCAAAGGCGCCCGCGACGTGCCCGGCTACGGCCTCCTCTCGGTGCAGGACTACCGGGCGCTGGCCGACATGGCCGCCTCGCGGCCCGACCTCTTCCGCGCGGTGGTGCCCGAGGTGGCAGTGAACACCCAGGTGCGCGCCGGGGCCGTAGCCGTCCAGACGCTGCTGGTCGGCACCACCGAGGCCTACCCCCAGGTCCAGACGGTGCCGATGCTGGCGGGGCGCTTC
>JAOACN010000116.1 GCA_026417815.1 Chloroflexaceae bacterium
GCCGATCTGCGCCGTCCAGTCGCCGACGATGAGCACGACGTGGTGTCCCAGTTCCTGGAACTGCCGGAGCTTGCGCAGGCCGACGGCGTGGCCAATGTGCATATCGGGCTTTGTCGGGTCGAAGCCCTGTTTGAGGCGCAACGGCACGCCTTCGGCAAGGCGCTGGCGCAGTTCCGACTCCACGATGACCTCAGCGACCCCGCGGGTCAGCAGTTCATCAATGTTCATACGGTATGAAGAGAGCGTGGACGCTGCGTCCACGCTTCAGGGTTGGCTTCGTGCGCGTCTTCGGGGTATGGTAGCACGAGTCAGGTGGTTCGGCAACCGTGGGGAAAGCGGGTTTTCCCGGGTACCGGCCGGGGGCTAATCGCCCGCGACGGGGATGAGGGCGCGCCGCTGGAGGGTGATGAGGTAATCGGCGTAGCGTCCGGCGGTTGCGCCTTCGGGGCCGGGGAGCACTTCGCGCAAGGTGGCTGCGTAGCGGGAGAGGCGGGCGAGGATCTGCGCGGGCGCGACGCCATCGTGGGGTTGGCGTTCGTTGACCCAGGCCACCTGAGCGTCGAGGGGCGTGGGGGTGCCGGCGGCAATGGCCGCGGCCAGCATACGGGTGGTGAAATGGAAGCCGGCGCGGATCACCTCTTCGTCGCCATCGCCATCGGCCAGGCAGCGGGCCGTGGCGGTGGCCACGATGCGCTCGCGCAGCCGTTCGAGGGTCGCCGCGGTCGTGTCGGGGGGTGGGGGCGCGGGGAGGGGCGAGGGGCTGACCAGCGCCTCCTCGGCCACCTGAAGCGCCGCGGCGGCATCGGCGCCGCTGCCGTGCACGTTGAGCGCCGGCGCCAGATCGGGCTGCTCGGCGAAGGGCATGCCCCCGGCAATCACCGGTATCCCGGCCAGACCCGCGGCATCAAGGGCGCGCACCAGTTCTTGAACCCGCGGCAGGTTGAAGAGCATCTGCGCGGAAACCCCCACCAGGTCGGCCTGGCTGTCGCGGACAATCGCCACCAGGTCGCGCACGGGCACGGCCGCGCCCAGGTAATGGACCGTCCAGCCCTCGGCTTCAAAGAAGTCGGCGACCATGCGCGCGCCGACGCGGTGCCACTCGTCGGGAACACAGCCGATGACGATGGTGCGCCCGCGCTGGCGCCGGGGGCGAAAGAGGGGGTGCAGTTCGCCCATCTGCCGCTCGATGATTGCCGTCGCCAGGTGCTCCTGGGCCACGCTGACGCGATTGCGCTGCCAGAGCCGCCCGATGGCGTAGGCCGTGGGCTGGAACAGGTCGAGGTAGATGCGCTGCGGCGTCAACCCGTCGTCGAGGGCGCGTTCGACCACCCGGTCGGCGGCGCGACCGCTGCCGGCCAGAAGCGCCTCGAGATAGTCGCGCTGCAGTTCCCGGGTTGTTGCTGCGCTGCTCATGGCACACCTCTTCCGTTCACCTGCGCGGCGCTTCTTCCAAGTATAGCCGATGCTCGGCGGATTGCGCGTCGCGGAGTTGCAACTCTGTTGAAAGAGAGGTTTACCTTTTGCCTTTTAGCTTACCATATACTTCCAACGCCCTTGCCCGGCGCGCCTGGTGATCGATAATCGGCAGGGGATAGTCGCGCCCGAGGAGCACGCCAGCGCGGATCTGCTCGGCCTGTGGCAGCAGGTGCGGGGTATGCACGTACTTCGCGGGCACGGCGGCCAGTTCGGGCACGTAGCGGCGCACGTAGGTCCCCTCAGGGTCGAACTTCTGGCCCTGGCTGACCGGGTTGAAGATGCGGAAGTAGGGCTGGGCATCGGTGCCGGTGCCCGCGGCCCACTGCCAGCCGCCGTTGTTGGCCGCCGGATCGCCGTCGAGCAACAGGCGCATAAAGTGGCGCTCCCCCCGGCGCCAGTCTACCAGCAGGTCCTTGGTGAGAAACGAGGCGACGATCATGCGCGCGCGGTTGTGCATCCAGCCCTCCTGGCGCAACTGGCGCATGGCCGCGTCTACGATGGGGTAGCCGGTGCGGCCCTCCTGCCAGGCGGCAAGCAGGGCCGGGTCGTTTTCCCACTCCAGGCTATCGAACTCGCGCTTGAAGGCGCCGCGTAGCACGTGGGGGAAGTGGTAGAGTACCTGCACGTAGAAATCGCGCCAGGCCAGTTCGCCGATCCAGCGACCGAGCGAGTCGCGGACCAGGGGCGTGAGCGTTGCCGCCGCGGCTTCGAGGTCGAGCGCCGCGCGTAGCGCGGTGCGGATGCCCAGCACCCCCAGGCGCAGGTAGGGTGACAGGCGCGAGGTGCCGTCGCTGCCCGGATATTCGCGTTGTTCGGCGTAGGTGGCGATGCCTGGTTGACGTTGGAGATCCACAAACGCCGCCAGGCGTTCCCGGGCAGCCGCCTCACCCGCGGGGGGCAGCGGCAGTTCGTAGCGCAGCCCCAGGTCCGCCAGGGTGGGGATAGGCGGACCGGCGGGCCAGGGCTCGCTGGGGATCAGGCGCGGCCGGGGGTAGGTGAGGCAGCCCTCGGCGGCCAGGCGCTGGCGCCAGCGGCGCGCATAGGGGGTGTAGACGCTGTAGGGGGTTCCCGCGTCCGTCAGCACCTCGTCCATCTCGAAGATAACCGCGTCTTTGAAGCTGTGCGCGGCCAGGCCGCTGGCGCGCAGGGCCTCCTTCACCGCAGTATCGCGCCGGATGGCGTAGGGCGTGTAGTCGCGGTTCCAGTACACCCCGGCGGCGCCGCTCTCGCGGGTAAGGGCGAGGAGTTCCCGCAACGGATCACCGCGCCGCAGGATCAGGCGCAGGCCCTGGGCGCGCAGGGCCGCGTCGAGGGCGCGCAGGTTCTCGAGCAGCCAGGCGGTGCGCCCGGGGCTGGCAAAGCGCCCGAAGAGAATCGTGTCGTCGAGAATAAAGACCGGGAGCACCGCGCCGCCGCTGGCGCGGGCCGCGGCCATCAGGGCGGCGTTGTCGCCGAGGCGCAGGTCGCGGCGAAACCAGTGGATAATGCGAGGCATGCAACGTTCCCCTGTGCGCAACCCGGAGGGTTGCGCTACAACCGTCCCCCGACGTATGGCGGCGTATAATGAGGAAGCATTCTGCCACAGAAGGGAGCCACACCATGGCGACACATCCAACCGAGGTGCGCGCTTCGGGGCGACGCACAGCGATCCTCGTAGCGGGCGACATTGCCGCATTGCTTGTGTTCGCAGCCATTGGACGGCGCAGCCACGGCGAGGCCGCGGGTCCGGGGGCCATTCTGGAGGTGGCGCGCACGGCCGCGCCCTTCATCCTCGGCTGGCTGATCGCCGCGAGCCTGGCCGGCGCCTATGCTCCGGGTCGCACGCGGGGGCCTGGCGCCATGCTGCTCGCCACCCTGATCGGCTGGACGGGCGGGCTGATCCTGGGGGCGGTCTTCCGGGCGATCATGATCGGGCGCTTCAGCCCCATATCATTTTACGTCATTACGTTTCTGGTGGCACTGGTGATCCTGGGCGGATGGCGGGGGGTATTTGCCCTTGTTGAGGGTCGCCGGGCGGGGTAGGGGCCGACAGGGCCATCGGGTTCCTCTGCCCTGGCCCGCTGGAAGGGTGGGGCTGGAAGGGGGAAACCCTCCCAGGTTTCTGGTTGACGGTGTGCAGCAAAGGCCACGCGAGGTCCGGCGTAGCCAGGCGGAACGGGGTTGCGCCGTTCGTATCAGCGGATGGTCGCCGTCGCCTCGTACACCTGCTGCCCGTCAACGAACACCCGCGCGGTGTAGGGGCCAGCGGGCAAGGCTACGCGTCCGCGGTCGCACGTGAAGGCGGTGGTGATGCAGTAAGCAGTAGTATAGCGGAAGTCGTTATTCGTAATGGATCGATTGCTCCCTGCAAGAGTCTCCCCATCGGCATAGGTGAAGTCAAGACGCATCACGCGTCCGGCGTACCCTTCCAGTCGCACCGACACCCAGAGCAGGTCGAGACCGGCGGCGAACTCGGTTCTGGGGTCGAGCAGTTCCCCGGTTTCCTGGTTGGCGTTGGACGCGAAGGTCACGCTCACGATTGGCGAACGAGCGATGAGAGGCAGGTACACCAGGGTTGAGGCGCTCTGGGAACGGGCGGGGCCAATGAAGGCCAGCGGCATGATGAGCAACAGCAGCGCGCTGATTCTGCGGTAACGCGCCATGAGCATCTCCTTGAGCAGTCTGTAAAGTAAGCTTCCTGGCATTTCCGCCCCCCTCCCAGCCTCCTCCCAACGGGGGGAGGGGCCGGGCTCCCTCCCCCAGCGGGGGAGGGTTGGGGAGGGGATGGGGTTTAGCGAAAGACTTTGTTTACATGAGTGATCGCGGAAAACTACATGCGATTATACCATAGGAAGAGTTGAGGGCGCCCTTCCCACCTGCTCATTGCTGATGCAACCTCCGCCTCCGGTAGCGGGGTTGGAAGTGGCTTCGCCGCGCCGTGGAGGTAGTCGGTTGGTTCTGGCGGCGCAGTTGCCACAAACACTCGGAGTTCGGGGCTCGTCAGAAGACGCTGCGTCCGTCCCGCGTATCATCTCCCTGTAAGGCACAGAACTCGCGCTTTCTTGTATGATCGCCACGGGTGGCGCTTGTCGCGCCGCGTTGTTGTGCGAGAGAGGGTATGGTGCAACAGGAACTGGCCTATCGCATCCACGGCGGCGAGCCCGTGGTGGGGCAAATCACCTGTCTGGGAGCCAAAAACTTCGCCACCAAGGCGATGGTGGCTGCGCTGCTTGCCGACACACCGTCCGAACTGTTCAACTGCCCGCCGATTGGCGACGTGGCGATTACCCGCGCGATGATCGAAGCCATCGGCGCCACGGTGCAGGCGCTGGAGGGGTGGTTGCGGATAGACCCGCGGGGCATCCACACCTCGCGCGTGCCCATTCCGGACTCGGGCAGCAATCGGGTGCCGATCCTGCTGCTGGGCGCGCTGCTCCACCGTTTCGAGGAGGTGGCGGTGCCCGTCGTTGGAGGCTGCCGCATCGGTGAACGTCCGGTGGATTTTCACCTGATGGCGATTGAACGCTTTGGCGGCGAGGTAAGCGCAACCAGCGAGGGCTACGTGGCCCGCCGGCGCGGGCGCCTGAAGGGGGCGGTGGTGGAATTGCCCTATCCCAGCGTCGGCGCTACCGAAACCTGCCTGTTCCTCAGCGTCCTGGCTCAGGGGCGCTCGGTGATCGTCAACGCGGCGATCGAACCGGAGATCATCGAGCTAATCACCATGCTGCGGGCGATGGGGGCGGTCATTTTCACCTCGGCGG
>JAOACN010000283.1 GCA_026417815.1 Chloroflexaceae bacterium
AGATGTGTATAAGAGACAGGGCCACCGTTGTCCACCACGAGCGCCCCTTCCGGCGCGCCCGGCGCGGTGGGCAACCCGCGGAGCAGCGCCAGGTCGCGCCCCAGGCTGCCGATCTGCATGGCCTCCGCCGGTGGCGCGTCGGGGTAATGCTCGAGGCGTACCCGCTCGAAGTACTGGACCAGCGCCAGCCGCGGGCCGACGTACTCCCAGGCCGGCGCGCTGATCGGCAGGCCGAAGACCTCCAGGCCGCCACTGCTTTCCCAGTAGCTCAGGAACGGGGGACCGACCGTGTACCCCGTTTCGGGAAACAGGCGCGTGTCGGGCGGCAGTTCGGCCACGGGCGCGGGTGGATCGAATTGCCGCCAGAGCGCCTCGCTGTATTCGGCCCCCAGCCGCCCCCGCAGGATGGCGCCGCCGTACTCCGGGTGCAACTCCAGGCGCCCGCGCTCGAAATACTGCACCGTCAGCCCGTTCTCGACCAGATGGGGAGTGATCGGCGGGCCAAGGGTCAGCGGGCCGTTACTGTCGCGCCAGCGGCCCAGAAAGCCGTACTCGTTGCTCAGACGCTGGCCCGTGGCGGCAAAAAAGAGCGCGTTGTCCATCGCCACGCTCTGGCGCGGCGCCACCCACGCCCCGACGATGATCCCCAGCAACAGACTGCCTACGCACGCCGTAAGAAAGCGTCGGGTGAGCCGCAAGCGCATGGTCGACTCCTGAGGTGAACATTCGCCTCGATGGGAGGGTGCCGGGCGGGCTCGGCCCGCTCAGTTCGCATTATAGCGCCGCGCGATCGGTTGTCAAGGGTATTCGAGCTGATCATGCCATTACTATGGTCTGCGTATTACCGATGCTCTTGACAGTCATGACGGAAAAACCTGGTCTCCCCGTACCTCGCCCGGGAGAGCGTCCGGGCGGACGCGGCTTTCCCGGGAACATAAAGACCCTGCGTATCGCGGGGTTGCGCCCCGGGCGCAACCGCTGACGACTTGTGGTACCATGAAGCGAATGCAAAGCCACGGTTTCGCTGTGCGGCCCTTCGCACAACCAGTCACGGGAGGCTGTGCTTCTCCGCGCCCCTCCCAACGGGAACGGAAGCGTGAACCATGGCTAACCAGAACTATGGAGGATGCTTACCCATGCAAGAACTTGACACCGAACTCGACGAACTGCGCGAACGGCTGGCCCTGATCCGGGGGCATCTTTGACCTGCCCGGCAAACAGGCCCAGATCGCGACGCTTGAAGAACAGGCCGCTGACCCGAACCTCTGGAACGATCCCCGCACGGCGCAGGCGGTGATGCAGCGCCTGACGCGCCTGAAAGAAGAAGTGGGCCGCTGGACGTCCCTCGAGGAGCGTCTGACCAGCCTGGGAGAGTTGCTCGAACTGGCCGAGGCCGAAGGCGACGACTCGCTCCGCGACGAGATTGCCAGTGATCTCCGTGGCGCGGCCCATGAGTTGCAGCAGTTTGAACTGGCCCTGTTGCTCAGCGGTCCCTACGACGACCGCGATGCCTTCATCTCCATCCAGGCCGGGATGGGCGGCACCGATGCCCAGGATTGGGCCGAAATGCTCCTGCGCATGTACATTCGCTGGGCCGAGTCGCGGGGCTACGAGGTGCACGTGGTTGACCAGAGCGAAGGCGATGAAGCGGGGATCAAGAGCGCCACGCTGGAGGTGCGCGGCCCCTACGCCTACGGATACGCGCGGGCCGAAGCCGGCGTCCATCGCCTGATCCGCCTGTCACCCTTTAATGCCGCCCATACCCGGCAGACCTCCTTCGCCCGTGTCGAGGTCATGCCCGAAGTGGACGATGCCCCCGAGGTGGTGATCAAGCCCGAGGATCTGCGCGTGGATGTGTTTCGCTCGGGCGGCCACGGCGGCCAGGGGGTGAACACCACCGACTCGGCGGTGCGGCTGACCCACCTGCCCACCGGTATCGTGGTGACCTGCCAGAACGAGCGCTCGCAACTGCAGAACCGCGAGACGGCGCTGCGGGTGCTGCGCGGCCGCTTGCTCGAACGGGAGTTGCAGCGGCAGGCCGAGGAACGGGCGCGCCTGCGCGGCGAGTATCGTGAGGCCGCCTTTGGCAGCCAGATGCGCACCTACTATCTGCACCCGTCAACGCTGGTCAAGGACCATCGCACCAACTACGAGACGAGCAATGTGCAGGCGGTGCTCGATGGGCAGATTGACGATTTTATCGAGGCCTACCTGCGCTGGAACGTTGCCGCCCAGTGAAGAAGATTGCCCGCTACCTGCTGATCCTTGTGCTGCTGGTGGCCGGCCTGCTGGCCCCGGCGGCCTCCGCTGGCGCTGCCGAGAGCATCCGGGTCGTCTCGGCGACCGCGCGTTCCGAGTTTCCCGCGCGCATCACCTTTGACCTCACCGCCGAGGCGGAGGCAGGCGAAATCGTGGCGGCGCAGTTGCTCTACGGCGCGACGCGCCAGAAGGTGCTTACGGCCGTGGATGTGCCGCTCACGCCGGGCCGGCGGATCGAGACGCGCCACGTGCTGGATACGGAGGTGTACTACTATCCGCCGGGGACGGCCCTTTCCTACCGCTGGGTGCTCCGCGACGCCAGCGGCGCCGAAGTGACCACGCCGCCCGCCGAGGTGATCCACCACGACGCGCGCTTTTCCTGGGCCGAACGCACCGAACGCAACGTGACCGTGTTCTGGTACCAGGGCGGCGCGGCGTCTGGCGAGGTGTTGATCAACGCGGCGACCGCGGGGCTTGACCGCATCGCGGCGGCGATCGGGGCGGACCTGGAGCAACCGGTGCGCGTCTATGTCTACGCTTCCAACGCCGATCTGCGCGGGGCGCTCCAGGCGAATTCGGTTGACTGGGTTGGCGGCCAGGCCTTCACCGATCTGGGCATCATCGTCGGCGCGATTGCCCCCGGCGACGTTGCCGAGGCCGGGCGACTGATCCCCCACGAACTGGCCCATCAGGTGCTGGCGCAGTTGACCGACAACCCTTACGGCGGGCCGCCGCCCTGGTTCGACGAGGGTCTGGCGATGCACGCCGAGGCCCAACGCGACGACTGGATCGACGAGCGACTGGAAGAGGCCGCGCGCCAGGGGCGCCTCATCCCGCTGGAGGCCCTCGCGGCCAGCTTCCCCGCCGATACCGATCAGGCCCTGCTCTCCTACGCCCAGAGCCAGTCCATTGTGGAGTACCTGATCGCGACCTACGGCGCCGATAAGGTGCGGGCGCTGGCGCTGGCCTTCGCCGCGGCAACACCGGTGGACCAGGCGCTGCAAACGGTGCTCGGCCGCAGCGTGGACGAACTGGACGCCGAGTGGCGCGCGACCCTGCCGCCTCAAGAGCGGACCGTCGTCCCCACGCCGGTTCCGCAAAGCGCCCCCGCCGACCGCTTCGCCGAACCGCCGGTGGGCGTGCCCGGGATAGGTGTGGGCTCGCCTGGCGGCTCAGGCTTCGCCGGCGTTCCCGGGTGGCCCCTGGTTGCCGGGGCGCTGCTCTGCGGGGCCGTTCTTCTCCTGGCCGGGACCGGGGCGCTGCTGCTCGCCTGGCGCGCAGCGGCAACGAAGGGTCGCTAAAGGGACGTGGGGAAACCTGGTTTCCCCGTGGTCCGGGTCTCTCCGGGAACAGACGGTAGCGTAACCCGGAGGGTTGCGCGCACGGTCCGGGAGGGCAAAACCCTCCCAGGCACTTCCCTCTATGGTCCAGACACGCTCAACGAGGAGCAAGGAATGGAAATCAAATTCACACCCTGGCGCATGAAGTACATCAAGCAAGGCGACGGCAAAGCGGACGGGGGGTGCATCTTCTGCACCATGGCGGCGGCGCCACCCGAGGCTGACGTGGAACACCTGGTGTTGTACCGGGGCGAACGCTGTTTCGTGGTGCTGAACCTCTACCCCTACAACCCCGGGCACCTGATGGTGGTGACGAATGGCCACACCGCCGATCTCCCCGGTCTCGACGCGGCCACGGCCGAGGAATTCTTCACCCTGACCCGGCGCAGCGTCGGTCTGCTGGAAGCGGAGTACGGGCCGCACGGCTTCAATCTGGGGGTCAACCTGGGACGGACGGCAGGGGCGGGCATCGCCGAGCATCTGCACATGCACATCGTGCCGCGCTGGAACGGGGACGCGAACTTCTTACCGATCGTCGGTGGCACGCGGCTGATTCCTGAGGATCTGAGCAGCGCGTATCAGCGGCTGCGACCGCGATTCGACGCGCTGCGCCATCAGGGCGAGGACGGTTCGAGGGGGCCGGTCTGTTGTTCCAGCGCCGAAGGGTAGGGGGCGGCCCGGCACAGGAGAGTCCCGGCGGACCGGGCCCGCGCGGGAGAAAACCCTTTCGGACGGCATCCTTGCCCGAGGGGAGGGTCCGGGAGGGCGCAGCCCTCCCGGGAAAACTCTTTACAACCCATTGACACGCCAGGCCACATTCGCGGGGCGCACAACGCCGCGATGAAGACCGGCCCCCGTACGGCCGCAGCGCGCTGCGGCCTACCCGCCTATTTTCACATCAGAGCAGCGTGATGTTGATCATCTCCAGCAGTTGATCAACATCGAACGGTTTCTGAATGATCACCGCGCCTTCGGCCTCCAGATCGGCAAACCAGGGTTTGCGGCTCAAAGCGGTCATGAAAATGATCGGAATGCCGTCGTCCTGGAGGCGTTCCTTGATGCGCTGGAAGACTTCGACGCCGTCCATGTTCGGCATCATCACATCGCTTAACACCAGGCTTGGTTTGAGGGTTTCGAGCATCTGTAGACCCTCAAGACCATCGGGCGCCAGCACGACGTTGTAGCCGGCGTTGCGCAGGGCGTACTCCAACACGGCCTGCAGCGCCAGGTCGTCGTCCATGATGAAAATGGTACCCTTCGTCTCCGTCATGGTCTCCTCCCGCACTGCCAGTCGTGGCGACGCTATAGTGTACCAGGCGTCACGAGAATTGTTCGCCATTATAACAGGGTTTTCAGCGCGTATTTTTACACGTTTTATTTTTGGGGGAACCGAGGTAAGGATCGGGGAAATCGGGTTTCCCCGATCCCCTGCCAGGCTGGAGGGGGGCGTAACCCGAAGGGTTGCTCGCCGTTCCGCGAGTTGCATTCAGGAGACCTATGAGTGATCTGCCGAAGGTTCTGGCCGAGTATCCGTTCGTGCATTGGGAGACGGTGCGCTTCCGCGATCTCGATGCCTTTGGTCATGTCAATAACGCGGTGTATGCCACCTATCTGGAGGCCGCGCGTATCGCGTATTTACTCGATCTGACCGGAGCCTCGCTGATGGAGATCGGCATCATTCTGGCCGAGCAGACCATCAGTTACAAACGGCCGGCCTACTTCGGGGAACGGTTGGGAATCGGGGTGCGGGTGATGATGTTCGGCACGAAGAGTTTCACCATGGAGTACGTGGTGGCGCGGGCAGGCGATGGCGCGATGATCGCCACGGGCCAGAGCGTGCAGGTGGCCTACGATTACGCGACCGAGCGCACCATCGCCGTGCCTGAAGCGTTGCGCGCGGCGGTGGCGCGGCGCCAGGCGGGGCATGACCCCTCCCACGAGGGCGAGGCGGGCGAGGGGGTGTGATGCTCCTGCAGCGTCCGATGGGGGTCGAAGCACTGGCGCAGCCAGTGCTTCGGCCTTAGCGGGCGCCCACGTGACCGCTTGAGGACGCAGTCGTCCGCGCCTGGCAGCGAAACCACGGCTCAACGCTGCAATGCGACGACGAAACTGGCCTCGCCGAAGGGCTGATCTTTGAGGCGCACGTGGAGGGTGGTGGCGCCACTGTTCAGCGGCTGGTTGACAACCGCAGCGCCGCGCTCCTGAGCCCCGGGGGCCACGCGGATGGCGGGCGGATCGGAAGCGTCGTCATCGATCAGGTACTCGTTGCCGAGACCGTCGCTGATGTGGATGTTGTCACGGTTGAGCGGGAACTCGATCAGGCGATCGGAGTTATTCTGCACGCTCCAGGTGAGGTGCACGGCGCCATCACAGGTGGAGATGCGTTCAAGGGCCACCACCACCTCGGGCTGAGCGGCGCTGGCGCTGCCGCCCTCGGCGATGCTGTGCCAGCTTCCGCTGGCGCTGTCGAAGCGTTTGGCGACCACCTGGTAGCCGGCCCACAGGCAGCCCTGTTCGGAGGCGCCGATGGGAAAGGCGGCGCTGCCAGCGGGCACGCCGGTGACCTCGACCAGCGATGCCGGGGGCGCGTCGGGGACGGGGATCAGGCGGGTGGGGCGCAGGAGGAGGGCCAGGGCCAGGACGGCGGCCAGGGCCGCCATGGCGATGGCCAGACGCCCGGTGGCGCTGCGCGTGACCATCAGGGCGCGCTGCCAGGGGCCCCGGGGTGGCGCAGCTTCGGCACTGTCTCTTATACACATCTGACGCTGCCGACGAGCG
>JAOACN010000109.1 GCA_026417815.1 Chloroflexaceae bacterium
AGATGTGTATAAGAGACAGGTTCCACGCGCTTGAAGAAGGGCCGCTCAGGGTCGCGGTACAGTTCGTTGATCGCGTAGATCACCACGTCGCCAGGCTTGAACTCCGCCACTTTGTAGGGGCCGGTGCCGATGGGGGACAGGTTGGCGGCCTGACAATCGGCGGCGGTCGAGGCGGCTTCGCCGATGCACTTCTCGAACTGGGCCTTCTGGAGAATTGCGCCGCGCTGGCTGGTAAACACCTGGTAGGGATAGCTGTTGGGGGCCTGCCAGGTAACCTTCACCGTATAATCATCTACCGCCTCGACCGACTTGATGCCGCGGAAGGCTGCAGCGCTCGTACAGGCGGTCTTCGCATCGGCGCAGTACTGGTACGTGAAGACCACATCAGCGGCGGTGAAGTCGCTGCCGTCCGACCACTTGATATCCTTGCGCAACTTCCAGGTGATCGAGGTGAAATCCTGGGCCACGCCGCCATTCTCCGCGGTAGGGATCTCCTCGGCCAGCAGCGGCACGAAGTTGCCCTCAGGATCGATGGCTGCCAGGGGCTCAAGCACCAGCCGCGAGGCGTCAACGTCTTTTGTGCCAACGGCCAGGTGCGTGTTGAGAATGGTGGGCGCCTGCCAGTAGAGAATGCGCAGCGTGTCGCCTTCACCGCGCCCGGGACGGGCGGCGGGCGCCTCGGTGGGGGCGGGGGCCGCGGTGGCGGCGACGGTGGGAACCGCTGTCGCAGCGGCAGCGGCGGTGGGGGTTGCCGGCGGCGAGGTGGGCGCCTGGGCGGGGGGAGCGCCGCCACAGGCTGCGAGTGCCATCGCCCCGGCGAGCAGGGCGGCCATCCACGACCAGATCCGTTGCTGGTTCACGCTGATCTCCTCCGGTAATCCATGGGAGTAACTTGGTACTCAATGGTCTGTAAACCAAGTTTCCTTGCATTTCCGCCCCTCTCCCAGCCTCCCCCCGTTGGGGGGAGGCGCCGGACTCCCTCCTCCAGCGGGGGAGGGTTGGGGAGGGGGCGGAATTACCGAAAAACTTCGTTCACAGAGTACTCAATCCGGCCCGGCCAACTTACCCGGCGTGAAGCGTCGAGGCGTCGCGCGCATGGTCAGTTACGCGACAGCTCGTAATTGGTACATCCGGCAAGTTCCGTGTCACCCTGAGCGAAGCGAAGGGTTTCGGCCGAGATGCTGCCCCTTCGACTGCGCTCAGCATGACAAATGACGTGCCGGATGAACCAGTGAAGAGGTCGCTTCTGCCATGATTCAAGCTGATCGCCCCCTCGTTTCGCCGCGTGCTCAAACTAGTGCCGAAACAACAGAATTGTCCGGGTATGGGAGGGCCGGGGAGGGCTTCGTCCTCCCCGAATCCCCTCCCCTTACGCCAACCTGGTGCATTCGCATGAGGCGAGCCAGCGGCCGCGCAACGGCAGCGGGAGTTTCACACGCAACGTGATAATACTATGCGTTTAAGGTAACACACTTCTTCCAGGCTTGTCAAGTTCAGCGAGGATCCTGAAGGTTTTATCGCATTGTAGAGGGAGGATAGGGTTCCAAAGCCCGGAAAATTGTAAAACGTTATTGGACCGATCAGTTTTCTTTCAGTCCAATATCGCTCTGATGCGGCGCGGCCTCGCTGCGCTCGGCGCTCAAGGTTCGGGCGCGGCCTCCGGCACGCCAAAGCCGTCGCGGCGGAAGACGATGTTGCCGCCGGCCATGGTCAACATCACCTGGCCCTTGAGGCGCTGGCCGTGCAGGGGGGTGTTCTGCCCCCGCGAGACGAAGCGCGTCGCGTCCACCGTCCAGGCGGCATCGGGGTCGAAGATCACGATGTCGGCGCGGGCGCCGGGGCGCAGGGTGGCCGGGGAACGGCCCAGCACCTGGGCCGGCCCTTCGGTCAGCCGGGCGACCAGGTCCACCATATCCATTTCGCCCCGATGCACCAGCGAGAGCGCCAGGGCCAGAGCCGTTTCCAGGCTGCTGATGCCGGGCGCGGCCAGGCCGTACTCGCACTCCTTCTCGACGCGCGACTGGGGGCTATGACCGGTGGCAATGGCGTCAATCGTGCCATCGCGCAGGCCATCGGCCAGGGCCTCGACGTCCTCCTCGGTTCGCAGCGGCGGGCACACGCGGGTGGCAGGGTCATAGGGCGGCAGGCGGGTGGGGTCGAGCCAGGAGGGCAGGCCCAGTTCGGGGTGCGGGTTGCGCCGGCTGCGTTGCCGTGCAGGGGCCTGCGGCGCCGGATCGTGCGCCGCGAGGTTGCCCAGCACCCAGCGATCGGTGAGCGTCAGGTGGTGCGGCGACACCTCGGCGGTCACATGCACGCCACGGGCCCTGGCGGCGCGAATGAGGGCCACGCCGCCTGCGGTGCTCACCTGGCAGATGTGCAGGTGGGCGCCGGTCAGTTCGGCCAGGGCAATGTCACGGGCGATCAGCGCCTCTTCGGCGGCGGCAGGAAAGCCCGGCAGACCCAGGCGCGTGCTTACCGCGCCCTCGTGCATGGCCCAGCCGGCGCTTAACCGCGGTTCCTGGCACAAACTCATCACCGGCAACCCCAGGGCGGCGGCATAGGTCAGCGCGTGTCGCATCAAAGCCGCGTCGCTCAACGCCCGGTCCCCATCGCTGAAGGCGATGCAACCCGCCTCGGCCAGTTCGGCCAGGTCAGCCAGGACGCGCCCCTCGCGGCCCACGGTCAGCGCGCCCACGACATCAACGTGCACGTGGCCCTCGCTGCGGGCCAGTTCCTGCACCAGCCGCACCGTCGCCGCGGTGTCGTGGGTGGGATGCTCGGTGGGCATGGCGCAGACGGTAGTGAAGCCGCCATGGGCCGCGGCCAGGGTGCCGCTGGCGATGGTCTCTTTGTGCTCCTCGCCCGGCTGGCGCAGGTAGGCGTGGAGATCGGTGAAGCCTGGCGCTACGACCGCCCCGTGCGCATCGATGATCGCGACATCACTGCCCAGCACGTGCTGTTCTTCGACCCGGTCGGCGATCTCGAACAGGCGCTCCACCTTGCCATCGGCTACCAGCACATCGCCTACGGTGGCAACGCGCTGCGCCGGGTCGATGATCGAGCCGTTTTTGATCAGGTAGCGCATAGAACCTCACGGTTACCCCTACCAGAAGAGCGGGCACGACCGCGTGACCCGGTCACACCTGGAGGTCGTTCCATCGGGCAGGGGGCAGGGGATTGGGGAAACCTGGTTTCCCCATACTCGTATCAGCCGGCCAGACGGTACAACAGGGCCATGCGCACGGCGACGCCGTTGGTCACCTGTTCTTCGATCACCGCGTTGGGAGCGGTGGCAGCCTCGGGCGAGATCTCGATGCCCTCGTTCATCGGGCCAGGATGCATGATCAACACACGTTCGCCAAGACGCGCCAGCCGCTCGGCGGTCAGCCCGTAGAGACGGGTGTACTCGCGCAACGAGGGGAGCAGACCGGCCTGTTGCCGCTCCTTCTGCAAGCGCAGGACCATCACCACATCGGCGCTGCCTAACACCTCGTCGAGGTGGTAGGAGACCGTCACCTCCGGCCAGGTCGCTGTCCAGTACGCGGGTGGGCCAAGCAGCGTCGCTGGCCCGCAGAGGGTTACGCGGGCGCCCATGCGGGTGAGCCCCCAGAGATTGGAACGAGCCACGCGGCTGTGGATAATGTCGCCGAGAATAAGCACGTGGAGGCCACGAATTTGCCCGAGACGTTCGCGCATGGTGTAGAGGCTGTCTCTTATACACATCT
>JAOACN010000343.1 GCA_026417815.1 Chloroflexaceae bacterium
CTCTACCAGAGCCTCGGCCGCTGGGAGGACGCGAGCGCGGCCTACGACGAGGCGCTGGCCCGCGCGCGGCCCGCCGCAGGCGCGTCCGTCGCGCTCCTGCCGGTCGCGGGCTGGGCGATGATCGGCCTGGGCACGCTGGCATACGAGCGCGATGAACTGGCGGAGGCCGCCCGGCGCCTCGAAGCCGGGATCGCCCTGGCGGAGCAGGGCGAGGTGCGCGACGCCCTCCCATTCGGCTACGCGGCGCTGGCACTGCTGCGCCAGGCCGAGGGCCGGCCCGCCGAGGCCCTGGCCGTCAGCGAGCGGTTTCTGCGCTTCGCCGCCGAGAGCCTGAAGCTCCCCCTGGTGGCAAACTACGCCCGGGCAGTCGCCGCGCGGCTGGCCCTGCTCCAGGGCGATCTGGCGGTGGCGGAGCAATGGGCGCGGCGCTACACGCCTCCGGCTGGCCCCCTGTTTCTATCGGAAGCGTTCGTGTTCGCCACCTGGCTGCAGGTGGAGATTGCCGCGGGGCGCGCCGAGGAGGCGCTGGGTTGGATCATCGCGCGGCTGCCGCAGGCCGCGGCGAGCGGAGACGCGCGGCTCATGCTTGAACTGTCCGTCCTGCGGGCGCAGGCGGAGCACACCCTCGGGCGACCCACGGCGGCGGACGCCCTCGACGAAGCCCGCCGCATCGCGGCACCTATGCGCGCCCGGCGCATCTTCCTCGACGCCGCGGCCGCGCTTTCAAAGGCGCGGCCCGGCCCGGCTCCGCACGCCCCCGTCGATCTCCCGGCGACATACGGCGCGTCCGTCCCGCCCCCCAACGCCACGCCACTCGAACCTCTGCAGGAGCCATTAACCGCCCGCGAGCATGAGATCCTGCATCTGATCGCCGAGGGTCGCTCCAACCAGGAGATCGCCGACCTGCTGGTCGTCGGCGTCGGCACGGTAAAGACCCACCTGCACCACCTGTACGGGAAACTCGCCGCCCGCGACCGGACCCACGCCGTTGCCCGCGCCCGCGCCCTCGGTCTTCTCGCATGAAGATGGCGCCAGGCATGCCTCTCCCTTACCTTGCGCGAGAGACCTTGCGCGCCGCGGTCGCGGACGATCCCTTCTGGAGCGCCAGCCTGGACGCCGTGCTGGCCGCCGATCCGGCGCCGCGCGCCCTGCACCTCGCCATTCTCGTCGAACCCTACCTGGGATTGATCCTCGCCGGGGAGAAGCGCATCGAGGCGCGCTTCTCCGTTCAGCGCCGCGCGCCGTTTGAACAGGTGCACCCCGACGATGTGCTCCTGCTGAAACGTTCCAGCGGACCAATCCTTGGCATCGGACGGGTTGACCGGGTCCGCTGTTTGACGCTTGCTCCGGGGGATCTGGACGACCTGCGGGCCCGGTACGCCAACGAGCTCTGCGTTGACGATCCCCGCTTCTGGCGCCAGCGGGCCACGGCCCGCTACGCGACGCTCATCTGGGTAAGCCAGGTCAGCCCGATCGCGCCGCTACGGGTCCCCAAACGTGATCGCCGCGCCTGGGTGGTGCTGCGCGCCCGGGGGGCGCTGCGGGAGTAGACGACCAGATAGCTTCGCCGCGCGCGAGGGAGGTTATGATGCGCAGGCGTTCACAGACTCAGGCCCGCACCCTGGTTGATCTGGTCCGCGCCAGCTACGCGGCGTTCAACGCCGACGGCGGGCACACCCTCAGCGCCGCCCTGGTCCACCACAGCATGCTCTCGGTTGTGCCCCTGATGACCATGATGGTAATGACGGAGCGCACGCGCCCCGAGCGTGTGCAGGCTGTAGCCCTGGCTCCGTCTGCACAAACACCCGCATATCCCGTGTCCGGCACGCGCGCGGGACAGAGGTTCGTGCTGCCAGGATGCGGCATATTGACAATCGTTGGGTATCATCCGCCCACACACTGCACATATGGCTCCACACAGCTGTGGACGGCTACGGACGCTCCGACCCTGGCTGCATGAAACGCCTCTGGCCCGATCCGAGCGACCGGGCCAGAGGCGTTTCGTCGCTTTGTCATACTGGTGCCGGAGACGGGACTCGAACCCGTAAGGGGTTGCCCCCAGCGGTTTTTAAGACCGCAGCGTTTGCCATTTCGCCACTCCGGCCCATTTCCGCGCAGAGCGCTGTGGTGCCGTAGAGATGTGGAGGTGTGGAGATGTAGAGC
>JAOACN010000350.1 GCA_026417815.1 Chloroflexaceae bacterium
GGCACCTGCGTGGCGACCTGCCCGGCGGGCGCGATCACGGGCAAGCACTTCACCGACGACCAAATCATGGCCCAAATCGAGGGGCTGTTCCGGCTGCCCGAGCGGGTGGAGGTGTGAGATGAGCGGCAACGGTAGGTTTGAGCCTCGCATCGTGGCGTTTCTCTGCAACTGGTGTACTTATACCGCGGCCGATACGGCGGGCGTCTCGCGCATGAAACAGCCGCCCAATGTGGACATCATCCGCGTGATGTGCACCGGCCGCATTGACCCGGTGTTCGTCCTCAAGGCGTTCGCCGAGGGTGCGGACGGCGTGATCGTTTCCGGCTGCCATCCGCCCGGGGATTGCCATTACAACAACGGCAACTACAAAACCTTCCGCCGCATGCCCCTGGTGGAGGCGCTCTTGCAGCAGTACGGCATCGAGGAAGGGCGCTTTCATTGGGGATGGATCTCCGGCGCAGAGGCGCCCAAGTGGGCCGAGCTGACGCGCGAGTTCACCGAGCAGGTGCGCAAGCTGGGGCCGCTCAACTGGAAGCAGCAGTTCGCGAGCAAGGAGGATTGAGCGATGGGACAGAACGGCAAGCTCAAGCTGGGCCTTTATTGGGCCGCTTCCTGCGGCGGCTGCGAGATCGCCGTCGTCGAGCTGCGCGAGAAACTGCTGATCGTGGACCAGGTGGCCGACATCGTCTTCTGGCCGGTGGCGACCGACTTCAAATACAAGGACGTCGAGGCGTACCCCGACGGCTACATGGACGTCTGCTTCTTCAACGGCGCCATCCGCACGTCCGAAAACGAGCACCTGGCCCACCTGTTGCGCAAGAAGTCTAAGATCCTGGTCGCGTTCGGCTCGTGTGCCTACGAAGGGTGCATCCCGGGCCTGGCGAACCTGTTCGACCGCGAGTCCATCTTCCGCCGCGTCTACCTGGAGTCGGAATCGGTGGACAATCCCAACAAGGTCGTCCCGCAGACAACCTATCAAATGCCCGAAGGGGAGATCCACATTCCCAAGTTCTACAACACGGTCAAGACGCTGGCCCAGGTGACCGACGTGGACTACTTCCTGCCCGGCTGCCCGCCGCAAGACCCGCAGATCTGGGCGGTGATCGAGGCGATCGTGGCCGGCAAGCTGCCGCCCAAGGGAAGCGTGGTCGGCGCCAACGAGAAGACGGTGTGCGACGAGTGCAAGCACGTGCGGGAAGAGAAGAAGATCAAGAAGTTCTATCGTTACCACGAGATCATCCCCGACTCGACCAAATGCCTGTTCGACCAGGGGATCATCTGCGCGGGGCCGGCGACGCGCGGGGGCTGCGGCGCGCTGTGCACGAAGGTGGACATCCCCTGCCGCGGTTGCTACGGCCCGCCGCCTAACGTCTGCGACCAGGGCGCGTCTCTCCTGGCAGCGGTCGCCTCGGTGGTGGACGCCGATACCGAGGAGGACGCCCGACGCATCGTGAGCGAGATCCTCGATCCGGTCGGGACGTTCTACCGTTTCAGCCTGCCGGCGTCGTTGCTACATAGAGCGAGATTGTCCTAGCCACAGATTGCACGGATTACCCGGATTAGTTTCTTAATCCGGGTAATCCGTGGCAAATAGGAGAGGCACATGCAAAAGATCAGCATTGATCCCATTACCCGTCTCGAAGGCCACGGCCGGATTGACATCTTCTTGAACGACGAGGGCGACGTCGCCAACGCGTACATGGTGATCCCCGAGCTGCGCGGGTTTGAGAAGTTTGCCGAGGGCCGGTTGGTGGAGGAGATGAACGATATCACCCCGCGCATCTGCGGCGTGTGCCCCGAGGCGCACCACATGGCCGCGACCAAAGCGTGCGATGCGGTCTATCACGTGGACCCGCCGCCCACGGCCAAGAAGCTGCGCGAGCTCTTCTATTCCGCGTTTTACGTTGCCGATCACACTGTCCACTTCTACATCCTGGCCGCGCCCGACTTCGTCCTCGGCCCCGATGCGCCGCCGGCCCAGCGCAACATCCTGGGCCTGATCCACAAAGTGGGCGTGGAGACCGGCACGGCGGTGATCCAGGCCCGCGGCAAGGCCATGGACATCGTCGGCGCGCTGGGCGGCCGCAAGGTGCATCCCACTTTCGGCGTGCCGGGCGGCGTGGCGAAGAAGATCACCGAGGAGGAACGGGCGCAATTCGAGAAGACCGCCCGCGAGCTGGTGGACTTCGCACTGTTCAGCCTCCAGCTCTTCAAGGATGTGGTGCTCAAGAACAAAGCTTACGTAGACCTGATCCTGTCGGAAGCCTTCACCATGCCCACCTACTACATGGGCACGGTGGATGCCAACAACAAGGTCAACTTCTACGACGGCAAGGTGCGCGTGGTCGGGCCGGACGGCAAGGAGTTCGTCAAGTACAGCCCCAACGAGTACCTGGAGGTCGTCGCGGAGCGGGTCGAGCCGTGGACCTACCTCAAGTTCCCCTACCTGAAGAAGGTGGGTTGGAAGGGGTTAGTGGCAGGCAAGGACAGCGGCGTTTATCAGGCCACGCCGCTCTCGCGGCTTAACGCGGCCGACGGCATGGCGACTCCACGGGCGCAGGAAGCCTACGAGGAATTTTACGCCACGCTGGGCGGCAAGCCCGTGCACCACACCCTGGCCACGCACTGGGCGCGGCTGATCGAGCTGCTCTACGCGGCCGAACGGCTGCTGGAGCTGAGCACCGACCCGGAGATCACCAACCCGCACGTGCGCAACCTGCCCACCGAGAAGCCGACCGAAGGGGTGGGCATCGTCGAGGCCCCGCGCGGCACCCTGACCCATCACTACGTCACCGACGAGCGGGGCGTGGTCAAGAAGGCCAACCTCATCGTCGGCACGACCAACAACTACGCGCCCATCGCCATCGCGGTGCGCCAGGCGGCCCAGGCCGTGATCAAAAAGGGAGTGATCACCGAAGGGATCCTGAACCGGGTGGAGATGGCCTTCCGCTCGTACGATCCGTGCTTCGGCTGCGCCACCCACACGCTGACGGGCCAGATGCCACTGGAGGTACGGATATTCGATGCGAACGGTGTGCTGAAGGAGGTCTTGGAGCGCGAGTAATGGCTGAAGAGAAGCTGCATCCTGTTCATCCCGGCGAGGTGTTGCTAGAGGAATTCTTGAAGCCGATGGGGTTAAGTCAGAATCGCCTGGCGCTCGCTATCGGCGTTGATGCAAGGCGGATCAACGAAATCGTGTTGAGGAAACGCGGCATCACAGCCGACACTGCACTACGGTTGGCGCGTTTCTTCGGCACATCGCCCCAGTTCTGGTTGGGGTTGCAGGCCGAATATGACTTGGATGTAGCTGCAGACGAGTTGGGAAACCGATTGGAGCAGGAAGTCCGACCGTATGCGCTGGTATCGGCGTGATCCTAGACCGGAGGAGGACACATGACACTTTTCACCGCCATGCAAGCGCTCGACATGGCGATGCAGATCGAGAAGAACGGCGAGGCCTTCTATCACGCCGCTGCCGCCAAGGCGGCTGACCCGGCCGTCCAGGACAT
>JAOACN010000438.1 GCA_026417815.1 Chloroflexaceae bacterium
GGATAAGATCGGGGTGGATTTCCGCGGCGATCCGGCTGATGCGCTGCTTGAGGTGCTCGATCCGGAGCTGAACAATACGTTCGCCGATCATTACCTCGATCTGCCTTTTGATCTCTCCAAGGTGTTCTTCATTACCAGCGCCAACTACCTGGACGAGATCCCCGAGCCGCTGCTCGACCGCATGGAGGTGATCGAACTGCCGGGCTACACCGAGGAGGAGAAGCTGCAGATCGCCCGGCGCTTCCTCGTGCCCCGGCAGATCGCCGCCTGCGGTCTGCCGCCCGCCTCGCTGCGCTTCAGCGAGGCGACACTCCGTGCGATTATTCGGGGGTACACCTACGAAGCCGGCGTGCGTGGCCTTGAGCGCGAGATCGCCGCGATCTGCCGCAAGGTCGCCCGGCGCATCGCCGAGGGCCGGCGCGCTCCCCGCGTGATTACCCCGCGCCTGGTTGAGAAGCTCCTCGGGCCGCCACGCTACGATGTGAGCAGTGTGGAGGAACACGACCAGGTTGGTGTCGCCACGGGGATGGCCTACACCGGCGCGGGCGGCGATACGCTGCCGGTTGAGGTCTCGCTGATGGAGGGGAAGGGCACGTTGACCCTCACCGGGCAACTCGGCGAGGTGATGCAGGAATCGGCCCACGCGGCGCTGTCGTATGCACGGGCCAATGCCGCGGCCCTGGGGCTGGATGCCCGGCGCTTCGAGAAGACCGATATCCACGTGCACGTGCCCGAAGGCGCCACGCCCAAGGACGGGCCTTCCGCCGGTCTGACGATCGCCATCGCGCTGATCTCGGCCCTCAGCGGTCGCACCGTGCGCCGCGACGTGGCGATGACCGGCGAACTGACCCTGCGTGGGCGTGTTTTGCCCGTCGGCGGGATCAAGGAGAAGGTGCTGGGGGCCTACCGCGCCGGCATCCGCGAAGTGGTGCTGCCGAAGAAGAATGGGCGGGACCTGGTCGAAATCCCCACCGTGGTGCGCTCAAAGCTGAACGTGCGCCTGGTCAGCCATATTGACGAGGTTATCGGCCTGGTCCTCGGCCCGCCTCCGCCAAAGCCCGAGAAGCGCAGCGCCCGCGCCGTGATCACTCGCTCACGCGAGGACTGATTGCCGCCGCGCCGTAGGGTCGAAGCACCGGCTATGCCGGTGCTTCGACCCTACGGCGCAGTGATCAGAAAATCCGCGGCGACGTAGCCTTCGCGCCCATCGGGGGCGCGCACCTTGCGCCAGAGGTAGTCGCCGCCGGGCACATCCTCCCCAATCGCTTCCACCCGCGTGCCTTCGGGCAGAGTGGTGATCGGAGTTCCGGCGGTCGAGGGATCGGGGCGCAGGAAAAGGCCCTGCCCCCCCGTGCCGCTGACGATGTAGAAGCGCCCGCCAACCGGGGCCACCGTCGGCGCTCCGGGCGTCGGCACGGGGTACGGTTCGCTCAATAGCCCGCTGCCGGGTATGGGAGTCACGGCAGGGGCAATGGTCGGTTCGCGGAAGCCCAGGCCAGTTTCGCGCTGTTCGGTGCGGTCAAGGGCGAGCAGGGCGATCAGCAACACATGCACAGCACGGCGATTCCGGCGATGTAGCGCCACCCGCCGGCCTGCAACCAGAAGTAGAGTTCCTGGGGTGAAGCGGGCACCAGCCCGCGTGCCGCGCGGCGCCGGCCAGGTGAACGTTCCCTGCGCCAGTGCGGGTTGGCTGGCTCCCGCTCGACCCACTCGTCGTCTTCGGGGTCGTAGCGCCGCGTCTGACCGGACCGGCCGGTTGGCTCTGGCGCGTCCCGGTCGGGAAGCCGTTGCGTCTGCCCGCGCCGATTCTCCGCGTCACCCATGGTGGTCTCCTTTTCCAACGGGTGTATGATAGCATAGACGCACGCGAAACGAAAAGGGGCCGCCCGGGTGGGTGTTCAGATTTACCGCAGAGCACGCAGAGGAACGGAGAGGGTGAGCTTGTTGAAGGCCTTTGCGTCCCTCCGCGCCCTCTGCGGTGCGAATGTGCTCAGTAGATGTGAACC
>JAOACN010000461.1 GCA_026417815.1 Chloroflexaceae bacterium
CCCCAGTAGAGCGGCGTGCGGGCCGCCGGCTCGGTCTTGTTGCCGCCGATGCCGCCGTAGATGTGAATGTCCAGGGCCTGATCGCCCTCGCCCCAGCCGGCGCGCGCCGCGTCTGGGTGTATCCCGTCGGGCGCCAGTAGCACCTGGGTGGCCTGTCCCTTCGCCGTGGCCCGCCGCCACTGCCGCGGGCGCAGGTAGTCCATGGCCTCACCGGTTCCCACGACCACGGCGAGGGGATTCAGGCGCAGCAACTGCCGCGCGGCCACGGCCCGCACCACGAAGCGCCCCTGCTGATCCTGCGCGCCGTAGAGGTACCAGCCCTGCTCGTTGCAGGGCGAGCGTTCGATCCCCGCGACGGTGAAGTTGCGGGTATCGTTCATATCCGGGATCACCTCGGGGATGTACACCAGTTCCTCGGGGCCGCCGAAGTCGCCGGTGGCGGCCTGGTAATGGACCACGCGGTACATATCGGGAGCCTCGGCGGGGCCAAGGAAGCGCGCCAGGGCGTAGAACGGCGCGCTGATCTCCACCGGCATCCGGCTGACCGTCACAATCGGCGGGCCTCCATCGCGCGGCGCCAGGTCCACCTCCACCGGGCCGTCGAGGCGCACCAGGATGTCATCGTAGGGATGCGCGCCGGCCAGCGACTCGAGCGGATTGACGTGGATCAGGCCGTGCAGACGCTCGCCCACCACTGTCCCCTTCTCCACCGCCTCCCAGGCGTTCTCATCGAGCACGACGGTGCGCGACGCGCCCCAGAGCCGGGCGTTCAGATCAGGGGTGGACATCCAGCGCAGGCGCACCTGTGTTCCCACCAGCGCGCGGTGGGCCTCGGGAGCATGACGCACCTCCAACCAGGCGCCCAGCACCAGCGCCCGCTCCTGGATGGCGGGGAGGACCAGCCGCCCCATCCACGCGCCCACCGGGCGGTAGCGCGCCGGGTCCAGGTTCTGGGCGACGGGATAGTCTTCGGTACGATTGAACTCCGCCGCGCGATAGCGCGCATAGTTGCTCTCGACGGGAACCCGCTCACGTTTGCGCCGCATGGCTCAATCCTTATTCGTGAATGCTGCCGGAAGGAGGGGCGGTTCGCGAACCGCTCCGACCTGCGGGCGCTTCGCCCGCCACCCGGGATGCAAAAGGACGTCGCTGGGAGGGCAGAGCACTCCCAGCCCCCCCAGCCGGCAGGGACGCGGGACGACCTGGTTTCCCCACGCTCCTCAAGACACCTGCCTACGCCGTCTTTGCCTCGCGTCGTTTATCCTTTGCGCGGGCGGCCTCGGCCACACGCGCAGCTTCATAGGCCCTGGCGTCGGGATCATTGGCCGCGCGGGCCGCCTGCAGGGCCGCCGGGTCGATCAACCCGTCTTTTGCCAGCAGATCGCCGATCATATCAATGGTGGCAATCGCATACGACTTCCCCTCGGGGGTAAAGGCCGTCCAGCCGAAGTAGTTCTTCGCGCCATTGTGGGCCATCGGCCCCATATTGATCATCTCGATCTTGCCTGCGGCCATGGCCCGGTTCCAGTCGCTCTGGGGGAACCACTTCCAGCGCCCGGCGTAGAGCCAGTGGCCCAGCTTCTGCACCGGGTCGGCCTCGCCGTAGAGGTGGTAGAGTCTGGTGATCTGGTTCAGCCCGGGATCATCGGCCATCACCCCGCCGATCGAAATGACGCGGATGGGCGCCTTCAGCACCGGGGCGAGGTAGGTCGCCGCCCCCAGGGAAATCTGCGCCCCCCCGCTGAAGCCGACCAGCGTCACCGGCTTACCGCTGCCCACGCGGTAGCCCCGGCTCTCCAGGGCCTTGATAATCTCGCTGGCCACCCCCAGGTTGTAAATCGGCCCGTAGCGCCGGTCGGCCGAGACGGCCACCTGGAACAGGTTCCGCAGATTGATCACGAACTGCAACAGGTCGTAAGGGTTCTCCAGACGGCGTCGCTCGATCCAGCGATAGACCCGCGCGAAGCTGCGGTCGGCGGTCAACCCGGCATTGGTGACCGAGTAGGGGTACACATCCGGCACCACCAGCACCCCCGGCAAGCGCCTGACCGCCATCTGGCCCCAGTCTATCTCCTCCTGGGGGATCGAAGCGGCGTCAATAGCGCCAATGCCCGACAGGTACACCACTGCCGACGTCGCCGGGTGCTCGCGTATCGCTCCACCCGTCTCGGTGGCCTTCGGCGTCGGCAAGGCCGGTTTTTCGCCGAACCAGCCTGCCCACCACCCCAGGCTCTCGAAGGGCGCCAGCAACGCCCCCAGGATGAGCAGCAGGATCAGCCCGGTAATCAACAGGCTCAACGTCGAGAGAATCATGGCGCACCTTTCCGGCTCTTACTGGAGGCCTCTTCAGGCGCGGCGGCGAACTGGGTGAGAATATCCTGCACACTCGCGTCCAGATCCGTGCCGGTGATGCGCCTCCAGAGCACATTTCGCGCATAGATCACCGGCCGCCCGATCGTCGCGCTCATCACCATGACGAGCAGCCAGCCGATCACCGTGCAGACCAGTGCCGCGCCGAAGTTGCCCCTCGCCAGGGACGTCATCGCGGCCAGCACCACCAGGAAGCTCCAGACCGACAGCACCTTGCCGATGAAATTGCCCGCGTAGGGCAAGAGCACCAGGAAGCCGAAGACATACGGCGCCGCGCCCATGGCCGTCAGGCGCAGGGCCCTGGAGAGCGGAATCTCATTGGGAAAGAGCACCTGGCTCGTCAGCCAGATCGCCGCTCCCCAGACCAGGAGGCTCAGCGCGAAGATGATCCCGTTGAGCAGCAAGCTCAGCACGAAGCGCCCCGGGCGGACGCGGTTGACGAAGAGGATGACACTCTGGCCCAGCAGCAGTGACGCCCCACCCAGAATCGCCACGGCGAGCACCACCCACCCCGTGCGGGGATACGTCTCAACAATCTCGAAGGCGCGCGGGTTGAGGCGCATGGCCTCAATGCTGCCCACCCACATGGCCCTGATAAACTCGAACATAGCCCCTCACTTGCCGCTAAGACACGGGTCTCACCTGCGTTACGGTTGGAGAGGCGCCGGGAGGCGCCGCCTCCCTGGAACCCCCGTTCCGCCTGCGGAGAGAGCATGCTCTGGCGAAGCCGGGACACGTCTGCCGCCGCGGGCGGAACCAGGCTCGCGGAGGGTGCGGCCCTCCGCCCCTCTCCCGAACGGGAACCCGGAGGGCCGCGTAGCGAAACCATACCCCTGCCGGATTGGAAGGGTCCGGGAGGGCTGCGTCCTCCCAGGGTTTCCCCGCGCCCTTGCCAGAGCAGCGGATGCGCGCATCCTGCCCTCCACGCGGTGACAGGCGAGGGTTGAACCGCTCACGTGTGCCCTATTGTGTTACGAGGGTCCGGGAAAGGGAATGGCTAAAAGGATAGTTGTTGCTGATCCCGGGGGACCCTCGCGACGCCCGCCAGAGGGATGGTACAGCGAACGTGGGAGGGGCCGGGAGAGCGCAACCCTCCTGGGAAAAACCTGTTCCTCGCTTACCAGTAACTGTTCACACTTGGGGTAGTAGGAGAGCCTGGGAGCGAGGGCGTCTGGCCCTCGAAGCCGCAAGGAGGGCTGGAAGCCCTCGCTCCCAGGCGAAGGGTGAACAGTTGCGCTTACCACAGCCGGAGTTGCAGGGCCGGGCGGCGCCCATCGAGCAGGACATAGGGGGCGGCCCAGCCGGTAGTGACACCGAGGGCCCTGAGTTGCGACAGGTCGCGCAGCCGGGCCTCACGCCGGGCGGCGATAATTCTGTCCGCACTCCTGGGGCCGATGCCGGGCACGCGCAGGAGGAGTTGGCGCGGGGCGCGGTTGATCTCGATCGGCTCGCGCAGATGCTGCTCCGCCCAGGCTTCTTTCGGCGTCTTGTCCCGCGGCAGCCGACCCTGCGCGTCAAAGGGCAACTCGTCGTAGAGGAACCCGTAATCGCGCAGCATAAAGTCAGCCTGGTACAGGCGCATGACGCGGGCAGGGTCCTCGGCAGTTTGGTCAGCCAGGAGTGAACGCTCGATGGGATGAAAGGCGCTGAAGTAGGCCCGCCACAATCCCAGCTCACGATGCGCGCGTTGCACCGTTTCGAGTAACTCGCGGTCACTCTCACCGGCAGCGCCGACGACAAACTGCGTGGTGAGGCTGCGGGCGGCCCGGCGCCCCTCCTGACGGGCCCGGCGCATCACCTCGCTGGCCCAGCGCAAGCGCCCCCACATGCTCTCGGTGAACTCCTTGTCGGGCGCGAGCAGGGCCAGGCGCTCGGGGTTCGGCGCTTCCAGATTCAGGCTGACCCGGTCGGCCAGTTCCACGGCGCGCTCGATGTACTCGAAGGAGGCCCCCGGAATGAGCTTGAGGTGAACGTAGCCGCTGTAGCCCTCCTTGAAGCGCAGCCGCTCAACCGTGGCAAGCATCTTCTCCATGGTTGTGTCGGCGTCGGGCACGATGCCGGAGGAGAGGAACAGCCCATCAACCCGTTGCTGCTGTTTCAGAATGACGAAGGTCGTCGCCAGTTCATCGGGTCGAAAGGTGGTGCGACGGCGGCGAATGGCGCAACTCGTAAAGCAGTAGGCGCAGGCAAAGCGGCAGGCGTTGGTCTGCAGCACCTTGAAGAGCCGGGTCGTGCCGCCGCCTTCCTGCCTGGCGGTGTAGATGAAGCCGGTGGCGTGCCTGATGCCCTGCTGGATGCTCCGGGTCGCCGGCACGTCGGTCACCTCATCGGCGGCTTCGCTGCCGAGGATGACCAGCTTCTGCTGGATGTCGGGTTCCACCTGGATCATGGGCCTGGCCTCCACGTCTGCGCCTGCCGGCAGTATAGCACACATGTCCTGAGGTGAACATAGGCGGGTAGCCGCAGCGCGCTGCGGCCGTATGGTACGGGGGCCGGGTTGCATCGCGGCGGTGTGCGCTATGCGTATAACCGTCTGATACGGCC
>JAOACN010000128.1 GCA_026417815.1 Chloroflexaceae bacterium
GTGTGGAGGTGTGGAGGTGTGGAGGTGTGGAGGTGTGGAGGTGTGGAGGTGTGGAGGTGTAGAGCAGACTGTCAAGCCGGTGTGAAAAAAGCCTTGCCGGTGCTCCACAGCTCCACACCTCCACACCTCCACACCTCCGCACGACCAGAGCGACGCCCCTACTCTTCTGAGGCGTCCTCGGGCGAGGTCGCCAGCATGCGGCGCAACAGGCGCTGATCGGCCTCCCGGCGCCGGGCGGCGCGGCGGCGCGGGCGCACCTGCAGCAACGCGCCAAGGCCCAGCAGCGCCGCTCCCATCAGCAGCAGCGGCCCCGGCACACTCGCGCCGGTTGCCGCCGTCACGGGCAGCGAGACCGGCGCCACCGCCACCGCCTCGGCGGGCGGGGGCGCCACCGTCGCAGTGGGCGCCACCGTCGCGGCAGACTCGGGCGCGGCAGGCGCGACGGGCGCCTCGCTGGTGAAGAACAGGTGCACCACCACCGTATCACCGTTCCCCACAACGATCTCCTGGGGCGGCTGGGCCACCTGCCCCTCCCCATCGCGCAATCGCAGGTTCAGATTATACGAACCGCTTACCACCCAGCGGTCGTAGTTGCCGTTCGCGTCACTGACCACCGTCGAGTCGCCGATCACGACCAGTTTGCCCGGCGCTGGCGCGCCCGTGCGCAGATCGATGATCGTTCCCGTAACTCGCCCGTAGGGGACCGGCGTGGGCGCGGGCAGGCCACCCTCCGCAGGGGCGGTTGGCTCCAGCGGCGGCCGCGGTGAGGGCTGCAGTGCCGGCCCCGCCACCACCGGCGCTGGCGCGGGAACCACGACCATTCCCAACACTAAGAGGATCGCGCCACAGAGCATCAGCGTCACACTCGCAACTTGACGTCGCATACTAAACCTCCTGGAGCAACGGTTGCGCCACCTTGCCGGATTCGATCACGCTTCCTCCCGTCCGCACCCGTCATCAGGGATCGACCTCGACGGTCACCTGCCGCTCGGCCAGGTTGTTATCTTCCTTCTCCTCGGCGATGGCGCCGAGCGGATCGCGGGCGGCGCCGCTGCTGTCGCGGTTCCAGCTATCCACATAGGCGTAGAGGCTGTACGACCCGTTCTCGAAGAACCCGTCCCAGAGGGTGTAGCGGGTCTGGTAGCCGTTGGGATTGCCGGCGCTCTGCGGCGTGCTGGTGAAGGTCACGCTCTCGCCCGGACGCAGGGTGCCCTCGTAGAACCACGCAATGCCCCGGCAGTTGCGGTCGCGGCAGAGTTCGTTCCAGGGCTGGTTCACCGTGGGCGCCTCTCGCGGGTTGATGTAGAAGTCCACCCAGAAGTTCGAGGCCGGCGCGCGGCCGCGGTTGGTGACCGTCACCTGGACCCTGGCGGGCATGAAGGCGCGGGGACGCTCAGGAATGAGGGTGAAGTTCACCACCAGATCCGGCCCCACCGGGACATCCTTCAGGACCGGCAGGAAGACGCGCGCCCGATCAACCGTAAGGGTGACGGTAGCGGTTGCCGTGCCGCCGCGCCCATCGCTGATGGTGTAGGTGAAGGTATCCGGTCCGCGGTAACCGGTTTCCGGGGTGTAGCGGAGCGCCCGGCCATTCTCGATGATTTGCACGCTCCCATTGCCGGGTGCGCCGACCGCGGTGATGGTCAGCAGATCGCCGTCGGGGTCGGTGTCATTGGCCAGCACCCGCAGGCGGCTGGGGCCGTTCATCCAGACCTGCAGGGTATCGTCCACGGCTACCGGCACCAGGTTGAGGTCAATCACCTTCGTCGCCGGCTGGCTATTGCCGCCGGCGCCATCGCTGACGATAAAGGTCGCTGTGCGCGGACCGCTGGCGGTCACCGCTGCCGTGTTGGCGAAGGTGATCGCCCGCGCCAGGGCCTGGACGGCCTCAGGGGTGGCATTGGCATTGAACAGCACCACCAGCGGGCCGCCGCTGCCAATGCTCAGCGAGCCGATCGCCACGCCGCCATAGCGCACCACGCCCCCGCTGCTGCTAATCTGTCCAGGATCATCGCCCTGGTTGAGGACGTCGAGCCGATCCTCGGGCGCGCCGCCGGTCAGCGTAACGCTCAGGCTGCCGCCGTTGAAGGTTGGCGTATCCGCGTCGGTCACGGTAATACCGGGATCGATGACCACGGGCGGCTGCCCCTGAAGGTAGGGCGTGGCGCCGGCGCTGGTGGTAACCACCGGGTTATCGTTCTCCGGGGTGATCGTAATGTTGAACGTCGCCTCGGGCAGGGTCGTGGATCCGTCGCTCAGGATGAAGCGGAAGCTGTCGCTGGTCGTTTCCGAGCCGTCGTGGGTGTAGACCAGCCGACCGGCGTTAATGTCGGCCTGGGTGAAACTGCCACCCGTCATCACGCTCCCACCCAGGCGCAACGTGCCGCGGGTGGGTAGCGCCGTCAGGGTGAAGCGCAGATTCTCGGGTTCGGTGTCGGGGTCATTCGCCTGCAACGCCGCGGCGGAGATCGGCGCGCTCTGACCTTCGCCAACGGTCAGACCGTTGTTCACCAACCCGGGCGCATCATCAACGCCGGTGATGGTAAGGGTGATTACCGCCACCGGGCCGCTCAGGCCGCCGCCGTCGGTGGCGACCACCTCGATGCGCCGCGCAGCGCCCGGGTTGTCGGAGCTGTTCTCATACCGTAGCGAGCGCAGGACCGTCGTCATATCGGCGGCGCTGGCGGGGCCGGTGATGGTAAGCGCCCCGGTCGTGGGGTTATAGGTCGCGCTGATCCCGGGGATGGTAGTTACACTCAGCCGCTCGGCTGCGCCGTTGCGCGGGTCGGTAATCGTGGCGACCAGGGTGGCGATCTGGTTATTGGGCGCGGTGGCATCGGGATCGGTCACGGTCGCCGCTGCGTCAACGATCAGTGCCGGCGGGGCCTGCTCGGTGTAAGCGGCGGTGTAATTCACCCCGGAAGCGCTCCCATTCAGGTCCACAATGGGCGCATCGTTCGCGTCAGTGACGTTCACCGTCACCGTGCCCGTGGCGCACAGGCTCGGCGAGCCATTGTCGCAGACCTGCACCGTCAGGCTGTAGGCGGTCAGGGTCTCGTAGTCCAGCGCCCCGGCCACGGTGATCTGCCCGCTGCCAGCGTTGATGGCGAAGGCGCCCCCCGTGTTGCCGCC
>JAOACN010000514.1 GCA_026417815.1 Chloroflexaceae bacterium
GCCCAGTACAGACTGAGCAGACAGAAGAACGTAGAAAAGATAGGATCAACGAAGAAATGGGCCTGCTGGATCTGCATCACGGTCAGCGCCGCGAGCAGCGCGGCCAGCAACCCGACCCGCCGGTCGAAGAGCCGCCGCCCGATCAGGTACACCAGGACGATCGAACCCAGATCGAACAGCACCGCCAGCCCGCGCCCGACCTTCTGGATCTGGCCATAGGCGGTCAGATCGCGGCCCTCGGGGTTGAGCAGCGGGATCAACAGGCTGGCGCGGGGGAAGGCGCGCTCAGGGTTCGCCACCGGCGGCCCATAGTCGGTGCGCCGTTCGCCGGGGCTCGCCGGGTCGGCGCCCACCCGTGGCGGCCCGTTGATCCGTGGCGCCTGCGCCGGCAACGCTTCGGCGGGCGTAAGCATCACCGCCGCAACCCTGGCGGCGATCACCGGGAACGGACCGTAGACGTACAGCGGGAAGCGGTCGTAGTTACGCGGATTGAGCGGGGAGCGGGACGAGTCGTACAACTCGCTCAGGCTGCCGGGGAGCCGCACCGTCGAGGCGACATCGGAGAAGAAGCGCTCATCGGGGTGCTGGCCGGTGTCGCTGTCCCAATCGGTCAGGCTGAGGGTGCGGAAGTACGCCCCGAGCAAGAGGATGAGCGCCAGCAGGACGCGCGGCGCCCAGACCGAACGCAACGATGCCGGCGAGATGGTGCGGCGCGAAGCTACGCGAGGCTGTTCGATGTTCACACTGGCCGCCCGTGATGCGGCGCGCCGTCGCGCGCCACTCGACAGAAAACGAGGGCTCGCGCCCCCGGTGCATTATACAGAATCGCTCCGCGAAGGGGCAAGGCGGCAGAGATGGTGCAATGGGGCCGGCCCCGAAACCAGGTTTTTATGGTTTTGGCGGCTGCGCCGCCAGACCCACCGAAGAATTGAGGGCGACGTAGCCGCCAAAACCACCGAATAATAACCCCCCATGTCGGCTACGCCGCCCCGGACCCCGCCGTGGGAGACGGACGTTGCTCAGGCCCTGAGCCAGGGCGAGTTCGGCTTGACACTCGAAAAAAATGCGTGTTATACTCACAATGCTTTTAATAGAACAAGATGATAAAATCACACGCATGGCCGAACGCAAAGAGCAGGGGTCAACGCGCCAGAGTATTCTGCACCTCATCCGCCGCAACGGCGAAATGACGGCGCAGGAAATCAGTGATGTGCTGGGCATTGGCGCCGTCGGGGTGCGCCAGCACCTGGCCCTGCTCGAGCGCGACGGTCAGGTCCAGGTTGTCGGGGTTCGGCGGAACATTGGCCGTCCTTCCCATCTCTACGCCCTCACCACCGAGGCTGAAGCCTGTTTTCCCAAAGGCTACGACCGTCTGGCCCTTGACCTGGTGACCTACCTGGAAGATATCGGCGGTTCCGCCGCAATCGAGCAGGTCCTGGCTCGCCGCCGGGAGGCGCTGGTACGCGAGTTCGCGCCTCGCCTGGCCGGCAAGGATCGCGCGGCCCGGGTGGCGGCCCTGGCCGAACTTCTGGCCGCGCAGGGGTACATGTGCGAGTGGGAACAGCACGAAGATGGCTCATTCACCCTTACGGAGTACAACTGCCCGGTTGATTGCGTTGCCCGCCGCCACCCCCAGTTCTGCACGCAGGAACTGCGACTCTACGAAGACTTGCTGGAGACGCCAATCGCCCGCGAGAGCACCATCGCCGCCGGCGCTCACTGCTGCCGGTACCACATTCCCGCCTGACACCAGGTTCGTTTACAACCGGCCTCGTCGCTGAGACCCGCAGGAATGAGGGAGGTGCCGTCTCTATCCTGGCCCCCCTGTTTCATGGCACGCGCTGGAGCGAAAGAGGAGGTCTCTGATGCCGTTCGAACTCCCGCCACTACCGTATGCTTACAACGCCCTCGAGCCTCACATTGATGAGGCGACCATGCACTACCACCACGATAACCACCACCAGACCTACGTGACCAACCTGAACAACGCAATCGCTAAACATCTGGAGCTCAAGGACAAACTCCTGGAGGAACTGCTCCGCAACCTCGATGCCGTTCCCGAGGACATCCGCACGGCCGTCCGCAACAATGGCGGGGGTCACTGGAACCACACCTTCTTCTGGGAAATCATGACCCCCGGTGGCAGCCGTGAGCCAACCGGCTCGCTGGCTACGGCCATTATCAGCGATTTTGGCAGTTTCGCCGCCTTCCAGGAGCAGTTCAAGGCGGCCGCCCTGGGACGCTTTGGCTCCGGATGGGCCTGGCTCATCGCCGACAAGAACGGCGCCCTGAGCATTATCAGCACGCCCAACCAGGATAACCCGCTGATGGAGGGCAAAACGGCCATTCTCGGCGTGGACGTCTGGGAGCACGCCTACTACCTGAAGTACCAGTACCGCCGGGCGGCCTACATCGACGCCTGGTGGAACACCGTCAACTGGGACAAGGTTGCCGAACTCTACGCCGCCGCCAGGGCATAACCCGGTCGAGGAGGGCGATGCCCTCGCGATCTGCTTCTGTACGGAAGAGTTTGGGAGGGCGATGCCCTCCCAACGCTTTTCTCTACGGGAGGGTTTGGGAGGGCGATGCCCTCCCAAACAGTGAATCCCTTCCTCCCTATCCCAGGCGGATACGCGGATTCAAAAACGCATACAGCACATCCGCGGCCAGGTTCGCCAGCGCGAAGATCAGCACCGTGATCATGCTCACGGCCTGCAACAGGGGCAGATCGCGCCGATCGATCGCGAAGGTCAGCAGCCGGCCCACCCCCGGGTAGTTGAAAACGTTCTCGACCACGATCAGGCCGCTGATCAGCCACCCCAGGCTGATCGCCACCACCGTAACGGTCGGCAACAGGGCGTTCCGCAAGACGTGGCGGACAATCACCACCCGGCGCGGCAGGCCCTTCAAGGCGGCCGTGCGGACATAATCCTGCCGCAGTTCCTCGATCACCCCCGCCCGGGTCAGGCGAATAATGTAGGCCAGCAACACCAGCGTCGCCGTCAGCGCCGGCAGGATCAATTGCGGCAGCGCGGCGACAAAGCCGCTGCCCGGCGCAATCGAAGAGTTCGCCGGCAACCAGTGCAATCGGAAGGCGAACAGGTCAATCAGTACCAGCCCGGTGACAAACTCGGGCAACCCGACTACCGCCAGCGCGCCGATGCTGATCGCCTGATCCGCCGGGCGCTCCTCACGCAACCCGGCGATCACCCCCAGGGCCACCGCCAGCGGCACGGCGATCAGCAGCGTCAAACCGGCAAGCATCAACGAGTTGCCCAGCCGCTCCAGCACCACCTCGCGGATGGGCAGGCGCGTGCTGTAGGAACGCCCCCAGTCGCCTCGCACGAAGTCGCCCAGCCAGTCAACGTACTGCACCACCGCGGGGCGATTGAGCCCCAGTTCCTCGCGCAGCGCCTCCAGGGCCTGCTCGCTCGCCTCGCGCCCCAGGATCACCCGCGCCACGTCACCCGGCAGCAGTCGGGTGATCACGAAGATCAGCGCCGAGGTGAACAGCAGCGTCAGCGCCAGAAAACTTAAGCGACGCAAAATGTAGCGTGTCATTGGCGACCTGCCCCCTCCCTGACCCTCCCCCGTTGGGGGAGGAAACCAGACGCCTCCCTCCAGCGGGGGGAGGCCGGGAGGGGGCAAACGCTGCGAACGGCAATGTTCCTGTGAACCATGCGTGACCGAATAACCTGGCTATCGGCCAGGCCCCAAATATAGCAGTCCTACGCCATCTCTAAACAGCGACCGTTCGTAAGGACGCAGCGTGCTGCGTCCTGGCGTGCTGCGTCCTGGCGTGCTGCGTCCTAAAGACGCCGCGACCGTGCGTAAGGACGCAGCGTGCTGCGTCCTAAGCGTGCTGCGTCCTAAGCGTGCCGCGTCCGAAGGACGCAGCACGCTGCGTCCCTACGGGCTACGGGCTACGGGCACGTCTGATACTCCGGGCTTCACAACCTGAAAAGGACTGCTATAGGCCCTGGCACGGGCGTTCAAAAGCGCTATAGCCCTATGTTCATCACGCTGATGCCCCAACAGGTCGCCCGGAAGCCCGCCAGGATACTACACACGGCAATCCAAAATCCAGAGCACTGACCGGAATGCTTGATCCACTGAGGACACTGAGCGGTGTGGCTCGCTGCACTCGCGCCACCGTCATTACAGGTCAATCTTTTCGAGGAACGCTATAAAATCCACAATCCAAAATCCAAAATCTAAAATCCAACATCCGATCTCTGCAACCCGCTGAGATCCTCGAGGGGTATATGGCACCTGATGCGGTGGCCATTGCCGGCGTCGCGCCAGGGCGGCTCTTCCTGGACGCAGACCGGTCCGAGAAAGCGGTGGCAGCGGGTGTGGAACCGGCAACCTGAAGGAACGGCGGTAGGCGCAGGGATGTCGCCCTCCAGCGCAATCGGCGCGCGCGGCGGGTCGGGCGGCAGGGTCGGCAGCGCCGAGAGCAGCGCCTCGGTGTACGGGTGCAGCGGCGGCTGCAGCACGGCCTCGACCGGCCCCTCCTCCAGCACCTGTCCCAGATAGAGCACTGCCACATCGTCGGCCAGGTAGCTTACCACCCCCAGATCGTGGGTGATGAACAGGTAGGTTGTGCCGTTGCGGCGCCGCAACTCGCTCAGCAGGTTAAGCACCGCCGCCTGCACCGACACGTCGAGCGCCGATACCGCCTCATCGAGCAGCACCAGCTCGGGCTCGGCGGCGAAGGCGCGGGCAATCGCCACGCGCTGGCGTTCGCCGCCGCTCAACTGCGCCGGGTAACGCGCGGCGTAACCGGGGTCGAGCTTCACCGCGTCGAGCAGCCGGGCCACGCGCCGGTCGGCCTCGGCCCGCGTGAGGCGCCCCAGCCGCATCAACGGGCGCCGCAACGCCTCGCCGACCGTCAAATAGGGGTTCAGGGCCTCCTGCGGGTTCTGAAAGACCATCTGGATGCGCCGCAGCACCGCGGGGGCGCGTTGCTCCAACCCCGGCGCCAGCGGCACGTCCACCAGGCTGATCGCGCCGCCGGTGCGTTCCTCCAACCCCACTACACAACGGGCCAGGGTGGTCTTGCCGCTCCCGCTCTCGCCGACCACGCCGAGCGTGCGCCCACGACCCAGCCGCAGGTCAACTCCATCCACCGCCCGCACCGCCCGCGGCGGGCGGCGCGCCAGCCGGTCGGCCAGGCTCCGCCGCAACGGGAAGCGCTTCTCGACCCCGCTGAGCGAGAGCACCGGCGCGGAGGCAGAGAGTGAGTCCCGGGACACCGCGGGCACACTGATTTCCTCGATGCCAACCAGCTCCCCTCGCTCCACCTCGCGCCAGCGGAAGCAACGCACCTGGCGGTCCGGCGTGGGCGCTTCCAGCGGCGGGCGCTCGGCGCGGCAGCGATCCAGCGCCAGCGGGCAACGGGGGTGAAACACGCACCCGCGAGGCAGGGTGTCCAGGCGAGGAATGGCCCCGGGGATGGGACGCAGCGGGCGCAGCGTATGGCGCATGCCCGGACGAGGCAGGCTGCCGATCAGCCCCGCGGTGTAGGGGTGCCTGTCTCTTATACACATCTGACGCTGCCGACGA
>JAOACN010000576.1 GCA_026417815.1 Chloroflexaceae bacterium
GTGCATATGGGGCCGGAATAGCGAGGGTGGACGGCCAACCCGCGGATAAACGGTATCGAGCTGTTTACCCCTCCCGGGGGGGAGGGGGTTTTATAGTCATATCATAGCATAATCATCGTGGGCCGCGCAAGGCTTATGCCGTTACCCCAGGGCTAATGCAAAGTCTTTGAGGCGGGCCCCAAACTCTACACGGTTCGCTGGTTTTGGCGGTCATGCCCCCTACCCCCCGCCGGAGGCGGACGTTGCATCAGCCCTGGCCGTTATCCGCGGATGGGGTATTTCCACGTCGATCCGCAGACCACCGCGGGCGCCGTTAGTAATACGCAGGCGCCCCTGAAGCAAGGCGACACGCTCACTGATGCCCAGCAGCCCGTAATGCCCCTGTCGGGCAAGGGCGGCCAGGTCGAGATGATCCGGAAGGCCGCGACCGTCGTCTTCGATGGTCAGGGCCACGGCACGGGGCGACGCTGCGACCAGAACGATCCACGCTGTGCGGGCCTGGGCGTGTTTGCGGATGTTCGCCAGCCCCTCCTGGACGATGCGGAAGAGGGACAACTCAATGGCCTCGGGCAACCGCCCTACTTCCGCCTCCACCTGCATATGTACGACGATCCCGGTTCGCGCGGTCCAATCACGGGCATAAGACTGGAGCGCCGCGCCCAGGCCCAGGCTATCAATTGTCGGTGGGCGCAGGGCGCCGCAAATGCGCCGGACGTCGTCAATCAGGGCGCGCACGCTCTCGCGAGCTTCGGCCAGTTCAGCGGCGAGTGCGACGTGGTTGGCGCTATCCAGCGCGCCGCCCTCCAGTTCCTCTAGTTGAAAGTTGACACTCAGCAGGTCTTGGATGACCTGGTCGTGTAACTCGCGGGCAAGGTGCTTACGTTCCTCCTCGCGCTGCGAGAAGAGCCGCCGTTGAGCTTCTTGCAGGGCCTGGTTGGCCTGATCCAGCGACTGCACCTGGCGGGCGAGCTGGGTCACCAGTTGCTGGTTCAGGCTCCCCTGCGCCGCCAGGTCCTCTTCCAGGCGACGCTGTTGCAGCCGCAGACGTTCAGCCTGCTCGCGCGCCTGATAGTAGCTTTCCAACGCCCAGATGATGGGCGTCAATTGCTGGCGTTCGTTGTGGCCGATCTGGGCCGCTACGACCTCCTCGCGGGTGGTGCTATCGGTACGGGCGTCGAGGGCGATACGACCCTCGTTGAGCACCAGCACGCGATCGGTGATGGCGAAGATCTGGTCAAGGCTGCCGGTCACGAAGATCACCGCTGCGCCACGCTGCTGCCACGCGCGCACCAGCGTGAGCAAACGCTGCTGATAACTATAGCTCAGCAACGCGCCCGGCTCATCGAGGATCACCAGGCGCGCCGGGGCGATCAGCGCGCGCGCGAGGGCGATCAACTGGCGTTGCTCGCTTGTCAGTTGCTTTACCGGGAGACGCAGATCGTCCACGTTCATTTCCAACTCGGCGAGCACGGCGGCTGCCTGTTGCTCCATCCTGCCGCGATCGGGCGCTCGCAGCCAGCCCAGGCCCGCGGGCCAGCCACGCTCGCAGCCTAGAAAGATATTGGCGGTTACATCGAGACGCTCCGCCAGAACGGTACGCTGGGGCACCAGCGCCACGCCCATGCGGCGCTGGCTGAATGGCCAGCGCAGGCGCTGACCGTCCAGCAGCACCTCGCCCGCGCTGGGAGCGAGCATGCCGCCGAGTATCTGCGCCAGCACCGATTTGCCCGCCCCGGAGCGCCCAACCAGCCCGACGATCTCGCCAGCGTGCAGGCTGAAAGTTAGCCGGTTCAGGGCCGAGAGGCTGCCGAATGTGCGAGTCAGGCCGCTCACATACAGCAGGGGTTCCGTCGCGTCAGGCATACTGGTCATCCAGGCGGCTGCGCCGCCCCCGAACGGTAGGAGTCTCGTGCGCCTATGGGTCTTCACCCTCGTCGCGGGCGCTTACGTGGGACAGGGCACTGGGCAACCTGCTCACCTTGCGGCCCTCTAACCGGCTATCCTGGCGTTCGACGCCACTGAGGGTTTCGAACTTTTCCCTTACGGTGGAGGCAAGGGGGCAGTAAAGTCATTCGTTTCCCAGGCGCGGATCATGGCCTCGACATTATTGATGGTGACGACATCCATGCCCGTGTCAATGAATGGGGGGAACACGGTGCCACGCGTCACCCGGTCGTAGAGCGTCTGCACCGAATCATAGCCCCAGCCCCAGTAGTGCTGGCCGATCAGGGCGGTAAGATAGCCCTCACGCAGCAACGTGAGTTGGAACGGGAGCGTATCGAAAGAGACCGTTTTCAGCCGGCCCGCGCGAGCGGCCTGCTCCCAGAGGGGCATGGCGCCGCGATCGGCAAACAGTGGCCACATACCGGCGAAGAACCAGCCACGCAGGTCGCCATGCGCCTGCATCACGTCCTCAACTCCCTGGACGCCCCGGCTAATGTCTTCGTTGCTGATCACCTCGGCCACGATGGTAATCTCCGGGTAGGCGGCCATGGCATCACGAAAGCCGCGTACCCGTTCTTCGAGATTCAGCGCCCCCGGCGCCCCGGTGAGCACGGCGACCTTGCCCGCCCCGCCAATGGCCCGGGCAAGCATTTCTCCGGCGACCCGCCCCGCGGCGTAGTTGTCAATGCTCAGAAAGGTAAAACGCCGGCTTTCGGGCGCGTCACTATCCCAGGTCATAACTGGAATGCCGGCGGCCACGGCCCGATTGATTGGTTCGGTACAGGCCACGGGATCGTTGCACGAGACTGCGATGCCGTCTACGCGGCGAGCGATCAGGTCGTCGAGCACGCGGGTCTGCTCAACGGCGTCGGCCGACGCCGGCCCGGTGGTGATTACTTCCACCGTGTAGAGACCGGCGGCGCTCAACTCGCGCGCCCGGGTTATGGCGCCGTTGCGGCCATGGTCGAACACGGGATTGCCCAGACTTTTACTGACCCAGGCCAGCGTCAGATGCGGGCGCAGCGGCGTGGCCGGCGCGCCACAGGCCGCCAGCACGATCAGCAGCAGGAGAACGGCTCCGCGCATCGAGCTTCCCTCCACCCACGTTGCACCCGATCCGGGTCTACCCCTGGGTCAGACGCTTGCGCCAGACGTGGTCAATCAACACCACGGTAAGGATCATGGCCCCGATGGCGCCACTCTGCAAATACGTTGGCAGGCCGAGGAAGACGAACCCGTTGCGTACCACGAGCATGAGCGTTGTGCCAAGCACCACGCCCGGCACCCGGCCCTCGCCGCCAAGAAGACTGGCGCCCCCGATAACCGCCGCGGCGATAATCTCCAGTTCGTAGCCCTCGGCGGCCGTGGGCGCGGCAACGCCCAGCCAGGCGGTCATTAACACTCCGCTACAGGCCGCCAGCATACCACTGAGGGCATAGACGGTAATCTTGACACTTGCCGTGGGCACGCCGACCAGCCGCAGCACCTGCTCATCGCGACCAACCGTGTAAATGTAGCGTCCCAGGACCGTGCGATCGAGCAGCAGGCTCACCAGCAACGCCAGCAGCGCCATAACGATCAGTGAGAGTGGCACACTCAGCGGTCCAAGATGCAGATCGCTCTGACCCAGGGCGCGAAAGTGCGGCGGCAGATCACGGAGCGGGGCGCCATTGGTCATACCAACCGTAACCCCGCGGGTAAGCCCCATGGTACCCAGGGTGACGATAAAGGGCGGCAAACCCAGGCGCGCCACCAGCAACCCGTTGAGCAACCCGACGCTCAGCCCTCCCAACAATCCGACAATAATCGCCAGCGCCACGGGCAGGCCCGCCTGCATCGCCGAGGCGCAGAGCACGCCCGCCAGGGCCATAACCGCGCCGACCGAGAGATCAATGCCCCCGACCAGAATGACCATGCTGACACCGAGGGCGGCCACGGCGAACCACGAGACCCCACGGGCCAGATTGAGCAGGTTGGTGGCCTGATAGAAGTTCGGATTCCACAGGCCGATCACCAGCGCAGCTACCACCAGACAGGCAAGGATGACGATCTCCTGGCGGCTGACCAGGGCGCGCCAGGGCCAGCCTGATGATCCGGCGACGCTGCGCGTTCGGCGCCCGCTCGGCGATAGTGGGGCGGCCTGTTTACCCATATGCTGCGCCCGCCGCAGACGGAAACGAGGGGGCTCACGGGGAAGCGGCGCCTCCCCGCGCCCCTCCCAGGGGTGCCGCGGGTGTGAATCAGGTCCCGATCATCTGGCCGCTCGGCGTGTGGAGACGTCGAAGATCACCGCGGCAGCCAGCACTGCGCCGCGCACAATGTACTGGTAGGCAATGCCCACACCCATCAGGTTCATACCGCTGGTCAGCGAGGTCATCACTAACGCGCCAATGAGCGAGCCGGTCACCCGTCCGACGCCGCCAGCGGCAGACACGCCCCCCACATAGGCTGCGGCAATGGCATCCAGTTCAAACAGCGTGCCGGCGGTGGTGGTCGCTGATTGGAGCCGCGAGGCAAAGAGGATCCCTGAGAGCGCCGACAGCATACCCATCGAGCCGAACACTAGAAAAATGATCCGTTTGACGCTGATGCCACTCAACTCAGCGGCTTCGGGATTGCCCCCCACGGCGTAGATGTGCCGGCCCAGCACTGTCTGGGTGGTCACGAAGTGATAGATCCCCAGCACCGCCAGCACGATGACCACCGTCCACGACAACCCATTATAACCGGCAAGCACCCAGGTGATCCCGCCCACCAACAGGGCAATAAAGCCCAGTTTGAGCAGAAAGATCTCCATTGGCAGCACCTCAAAGCCATAGGCCAGTTTCCGGCGGCGAGCGTTGATTTCGTTCAGCACGAACACCACCACTGCGAGAATCCCCAACAGCAGGGTGAGTTTGTGCATACCAGGAAACAGCCAGGTAAGACCTGGAAGATCGGGGATGAAGCCGTTGCCAATGGCATTGAACGACTGGTTGGGAATGATGATCGTGCCCGTGCCTTCGGTAACCAGTTGCAGCAGGCCACGGTAGATCAACCAGCCCGCCAGGGAGGCCACGAATGAAGGGATGCCCAGTTGCGCTACGGGAAAGGCGGTAATCAGGCCGGCCAGCAGACCCAGGAGCAACACCATGGGGACGACCACAATGGTCGGCAGGCCCCACTGCACCAGCGCAATCGCCGCGACGGCGCCCATAAAACCCGCCAGAAAACCCACCGACAGGTCAATGTGCCGGATCACGATTACCAGGGTCATCCCGATCGCCAGCACTGCGATGTAGCCGGTCTGGTTCAGCAGATTGCTCAGATTGCGGGAGGAAAGAAAGACGCCGCCTGTCGTGAAGGCGAAGATCAGCATGATCACGAACAAGGCGATGAACATCCCATAATCGCGGATGTTTTCGCGCAACACCTTCTGCAGGCTCTGCGCGAAGGATGCCGACTTCTTTGTCTGCACGTTCTCGGTGAGCATTCCGTCCTCCTCAATTCGTTGCCAGAGCCATTACGGCTTCCGGCGTCGCCTCAGCGATCGGCAACTCGCCGGCAATGGTCCCGGAGGCCATCACATAGACCCGGTCGCTCATTCCCAGCACCTCGGGGAGTTCCGACGAGATCATCAGAATGCTCATCCCCTCCCCCACGAGCTGGTTCATGAGCGTGTAGATCTCGTACTTTGCGCCCACGTCAATCCCCCGGGTCGGTTCGTCGAGAATCAGCAAATCGGGCTTGACAAAGAGCCATTTGCCGAGGCACACCTTCTGCTGGTTTCCTCCGCTGAGGTTTGACACGCGCTGCTCAACGCTGGGCGTCTTGATGTTCAGCGAGGTCTTGTAGCCATTTGCGACCTGTACCTCGGCGTTGGCGTCAATCACGCCCCGCTGGGCAATCACGCGCAAATTGGCGAGGGTGATATTCTGTTTGATGTCCTGGATCAGAATCAGCCCATTGCCTTTGCGGTCCTCAGTGACATAGGCGACCCCGGCCTTGATGGCCTCAGCGGGGGCGCCAAACCTGCGCCGCTGGCCCTTGAGCCACAACTCGCCACTGATGCGGTAGTGCAGCGGATTGCCAAACAGACTCAGGGCCAGTTCGGTGCGCCCGGAGCCCATCAACCCGGCAATGCCCACGATCTCCCCCCGCCGCACCGTCAGGTTGACGTCACGCAGAATCTGGCGACCCAGCGCCGGGCTGTAGGCGCTCCAATTGCGCACCTCCAGCATTACGGCGCCAGGTTCCTGCTTCGCGCGCGGCGGATAAATATTGTCAATCTCCCGGCCCACCATGTTCCGGATCAGCACCGGCTCGGAAACCTCGCCCTGGTGAGCGTCGAGGGTGCAGATCGTCTGCCCATCACGCAGCACGGTAACCCGGTCGGCAATGGCAATGACCTCGCGCAATTTGTGAGAAATGAGGATGCAGGTCACACCCTGACTGCGCAGACCCCGCAGCAGTTCGAGCAGATTGGCGCTATCATCTTCATTCAGCGCTGCCGTCGGCTCGTCGAGAATCAGGAGACGCACATCGCGGCTCAACGCCCGGGCAATCTCAACCAGTTGTTGTTTGCCCACCCCGAGGTCCTTAATCTTCGTTTCAGGATTGACGTTCAGACGCACGCGGCCAAGCACCTCGCTGGCGCGTTTAATCGTCTCGTTCCAGTCAATTACCGGACCGTTGCGGATTTCGTTGCCAAGGAAGATGTTCTCGTAGACGCTCAATTCGGGCACGAGGGCCAGTTCCTGGGAGATAATGGCAATGCCGGCCCGTTCGCTATCACGGATCTGTCTCTTATACACATCTCCGAGCCC
>JAOACN010000599.1 GCA_026417815.1 Chloroflexaceae bacterium
CATCGGTAGCCCGCGGCTTCAGCCGCCGGGCTATAGCTCTGCTTTGTCACTTTGCCGCTGGCGGGGGTTGCGGGGGCCGCGGGCCGCCGAAGATCTTCCCTTCCTGGGGCGGCGCGGCGAAGCCGCGGCGCACCAGGAAGGGGAACGTTCGGAGGGGTCTAACCCCTCCGAACCTCCTCCCAGCGGAAGCCGCGGCAAGTGACAACGTAGAGCTAGGGCGACTACCGGTGCATATTCTTAATCTTCATTTATTCGCCCGCACGGGGCAGGCGCATACTGAGGCGCCCGGGCGGGGCAGGCAAATGGTGCTGCGCCTCTACGGCGTCACGGCGGCGATGGACTCGCCGACGATCTGCACCAGGCGGTCAATCGTCTCAACGGGGGTGACCAGGGGTGGCGCGATGCAGATCGTATCGCCGATGACGCGGGTGAACAAGCCGCGGGCGGTCATCTCCTGCTGCACGCGCACGCCGACGTTGGCCGATGGGGGGAACGGCTCCTTGCTGGCCTTGTCGGCGACCAGTTCCACCGCCGCCATCATACCCTTGCCGCGCACGTTGCCGACGATGGGCATTTCTTCCAGTTCCTTGAGCGCGGCGTTGAGGTGCGCTCCGACCTCCGCGGCCCGCTCGACCAGCCCCTCACGCTCGATGATGGCGATGTTGGCCAGGGCCACGGCGCAGGCCGTGGGATGCCCCGAGTAGGTGAAGGCGTGCATCCAGCGCTTCTCCGGGGGCACGCTCTCGATCGCGTCGCGGATCGTATCGCTGATCCCTATCCCTCCCAGGGGAACGTAGCCCGAGGTGATCCCCTTGGCGAACTGCACAATGTCCGGCTCGATGCCGTAGTGCTCCAGGGCGAACCAGCGTCCGGTGCGCCCGAAGCCGGTGATCACCTCGTCGGCGATCAGCAACACCTCGTAGGTGTCGCAGATCTCGCGAATGCGTTGGAAGTAGTCGTCCTGCGGAGGGATGACCCCGCCCGCGCCCTGGATCGGCTCGGCGATGAAGGCGGCGACCGTCTCGGGACCCTCGCGCAGAATGGCCTCCTCGAGCAGATTGGCCGCGGCCACGCCGTCGCTCACGCCGGGCGTCTTGTTGACGAAGCGGTAGGGGTAGGGCGATTCAATGTGGAGAATGCCGGGCATGCGCGGCTCGAACATGGGCCAGTAGGCCGGCAGGCCCGTCGCGGCCATGGCGGCCATGGTCACCCCGTGATAGCCTTTCATGCGCGAGATAAACTTGACCTTCTCGGGCTTGCCGACGGCCTTCCAGTAGAAGCGCGCCGTCTTGAACGAGGTCTCGGTGCTCTCGGCGCCGCCGCTGGTAAAGAAGAACGAGTTGATCGAGGGGTAAAAGAGTTCAGAGAGTTTCTCGGCCAGATGGATCGCCGGCAGATTGGTCGAGCCGACGTAGCCCGAGTAGAAGGCTAACTGGCGCATCTGGGCCGCGGCGGCCTCGGCCAGTTCCTCGCGCCCGTGGCCCACGTTGACGTTCCAGAGGCCGCTCAGGCCATCAATGTACTCCTTGCCGGTGATGTCCTTTACAATGGCGCCCCGGCCCTCAACCCAGACGATCGGCGTCTTGTGGGCGCTAGGGTGGTACAGCGGATGGAGCAGGTGCTCGTGATCGGCGTGGATGATTTCGCTTTCGATGGACACAAAGCCTCCTCGTGCTTGCAGGGACACGGTGCGTCGTATCCCGTGCCGGAGTCGCCAGAGCCTGGGGTCAGGGGGGCGCAGGCAAGAGCTTTACCCCGAGGGCCAGGGTGGGATGGCGCCGATTCTACCCGACTTCGAACCGGCGCGCAAGACAGGCCGGCGGGGTACGTGTTCAGCGTTGGGGTAACCCCGCAGACCTGGGAGCGAGGGCGTCCCGCCTTCGTCAGGATTCGAGGGCAAGATGCCCTCGCTCCCAGGAGACGTGTGAACACGTACCCGGCGGGCTCTCTCTATACCGACGGTAGGGTGTGGGACGGCTGCGCCGGGTGACGGCCAGCCTTGTGCCATTTCGGATTGTGGATGTTGGAACTTCCTCTTCCTGGCGCGGCCCGACGAAGCCGCGCCTCGCCAGGAAGAGGAGATCCTTGGAGCCTGCGGCCCCCGCAACCCCCGCCAGGGCGAAGTGACAAGGTAGAGTTCGAGCCTATCCGCATTACATAGCATGGCAACGAGACGTCTCCCTACAGGGAGACGTCTCGTTGTGTTCCTACTGGTTAATCAGAGACCGGATCGTCTCCAACAGAGCGGTAAAGTCAATTGGCTTGGCGAGGAAGGCGTTACAACCGACATTGAGGGCGCGCTGACGATCCTCGTCAAGGGCATAGGCTGTCAGGGCAACAATGGGGAGGTGGGCCGTTTCCGGGTTCGATCGCAGGCGATGGGTGGTCTGCCAGCCGTTCAGCTTCGGCAGACCCATATCCATC
>JAOACN010000659.1 GCA_026417815.1 Chloroflexaceae bacterium
CGCTCGTCGGCAGCGTCAGATGTGTATAAGAGACAGGGTATGGACTGGTCGAAGCAGGCGAACGATATGATCAAGACCTGGACCGGCACGCAGCAGAAGGTCTGGGAGAGCTGGATGAGCTCGATGCAGGCGATGACGACACCGCAAAGCCCTGAGGCCTGGCAGAAGACGGTCGAGACGTGGCGCGGCACGGTGCGCTACGCGATTGAGCAGCAGGTGGAACTGACCCGTCTCTGGGCTGAGAGTGTTGCTGCGGCCTCGGTGAATATGCCAGCGATGCCAGCGATGCCATCCGTTCCAGGCGTGCCGACAACTCCGGTGGAGTGGACCCGCCAGATGTTGGAGATGACGCGGGTTTGGGCCGAAACACAAATGCGCTTCTCCGAGAACTGGTTCGATCTGCTCAAGAAGGCTGAGCCCAGCATGCTCGCCCAGATGTGGGACATGAGCCAGGCGCAGAAGATCATGGCGACCTGGCAGGAGGCCGCGCAGAAGGCCGTTGAGGCGCAGACGCAGTTCAGCCAGATGGTGATGAAGACCGCGGCCAACAGTGTGGACATTTCCAAGAAGTAGAGACGCGGCTCCGTCGTGTCTCCCGTCGCTGCCCGCCCCCTCTCCACGTTCGAGAGGGGGCCTCGTTGTTCTGGCTGCGGTTTCGCTGCGCGGCTTCTCGGGTAGCCGTAGGGAGGGGCATGGGGAATCCGGGTTACCCCCCCATCCTCTCAAACCGCCGGGGAAGGAGGGTTCCTGGGAGGGCTTTGCCCGCCCAGACGCTCCGAAGGAGGTGTCCGAGCGGCTGGAACCGAAGATGGTTGCGGGAAGGTTAGCCTCCCCGCGTCCCTCCCACCGGGAACGTAGGTGAGACCAATGAGCCTCGCGGGCAGGGATAGGGGGAACCCAGGTTTCCCCATACCCCTACCCGCAAGCCAGGCGTACCGGCCCCAGGTGATCGAACACGGCCTCGAAGGTGTCGCCGGGGGCGCAGGGAACGAGCGGGGTCAGCGAGCCAGCCAGCACCACCTGGCCCGCCCGGAGGGCGTGGCCGTGGGCGGCGAGGCGGTTCGCCATCCAGGCCAGGGCGTTGGCCGGGCTGCCCAGGACGCTGGCGCCCCGCGCGCGCGCCGCCTCCTGTCCGTTGCGGAACAGCACCACCTCGAGCGCGGCCAGGTCCACACCTTCGACTGGCACGAGGCGCTCGCCGAGCACGTAGCGGGCCTGGAAGACATTGTCGGCGATCATTTCGGGCATCTTTGCCGCCCAGCCCGCGGTGCGCGAGTCGACGATTTCGAAAGCGGCGACCATGCCCTGCACCGCGGCGAGGGCGTTCTCGGGCGTTACACCGGGGCCGCTCAGGTCGTTGGCAAGGACAAAGGCGACCTCGCACTCCACGCGGGGGTGGATGAGGGCCGCCATGGGCAGGGTTGCGCCGCTCGATAGGCGCCGTTCGCTGAGGAGGCGCCCGTAGACCGCCTCGCGCAGCCCGAAGTTGGCCTGCGCGCCGGGGTTGGTCGCTCCGGCCTTCCAGCCGGCCAGGGTTGCGCCACCGGCCAGGTGCAGGCGGAGCAGTTCGCTCTGGATGGCGTAGGCGTCGTCTTCCGTTACATCGGGAAAGCGCTCGCGCCATGGCGGTACAGGGACGGCGTCGCGCTCGGCGTGCAGGTACATGCTGGCGAGTTCAGCGATGGTGGCTTGATCCAGGGTCATAGCATTTCCCCCTCTCTGATGTGCAGGGTATCGAGCGGCCCGGCGGAGGCCCACGCCCCTGGGCTGGCGGAGGGAGGCGGGGAAACCCGGTTTCCCCCCGCCCCTACCGATACCCCTCCGCCTGCATATTGAACAGGCGCGCGTAGGTGCCGTCAAGGGCCAGCAGTTCGTGGTGGGCGCCGAGTTCGGTGATGCGCCCTCCTTCGATGACGGCGATGCGGTCGGCCATGCGCACGGTGGAGAAGCGATGGCTGATCAGGAAGGCGATGCGCCCGGCGGTGAGTTCGCGAAAGCGCTGGAAGATCTCGTACTCGCGCTCGGCGTCGAGGGCCGAGGTCGGCTCGTCGAGGACCAGCACCTCGCTGTCGCGCATGAAGGCGCGGCTCAGGGCAATCTTTTGCCACTGCCCGCCGGACAACTCGGCGCCCTTCTCGAACCAGCGGCCCAGGATGGTGTCGTAGCCCTTTGGCAGATGGGCGATCACCTCATCGGCGCCGCCGCGGGCCGAGGCGGAGAGGATGCGTGCTTCGTTCGCGAGTTCTTCGATCTGGCCGAAGCCGATGTTCTCGCGAGCGGTGACCTGGTAGCGCACGAAATCCTGGAAGATCACCCCGATACACTGCCGCAGGTCATCCAGATCATATTCGCGCAGATCCACCCCATCGAGCAGGATGCGGCCCTCGGTGGGGTCGTAGAGGCGCGTGAGCAGCTTGATCAGCGTGGTCTTGCCAGCGCCGTTGGCCCCCACCAGGGCGATCTTCTCGCCCGGAAGCACGCGCAGATTGACGTCGCGGAGGGCGTACTCCTCCCGGTCGGGGTAGCGGAAGCTGACCCCCTGAAACTCGATGCCCTGGCGAATGGGTCGCGGCGCCTTGCGGCCCTTGCCGGTGATCATCTGCGGCGCAAGGGAGAGGAAGCCGAAGAGATTCTCCAGGAAGAGGCCGCTTTCAAAGAGTTGCCCGGCATTGTAGAAGATGCCCTGAAAGGCGCCCTGGCTCTGGCGGAACAGCGTCAGGTAAAAGGTCATCGCGCCGATGCTGATCACCCCGGAGACGGTCTGCCAGATGATCCAGGCGTAGGCGCCGTAGTAACTCGCCGAGGCCAGCAGGCCCCAGAGGGTGCTGATCAGCGAGCGGCGTCGCGCCAGCGCGGCGTCTTCCAGGTAGAACTTCCAGAACAGGTCCTGGTAGCGCCGGAGCAACGGCTCGCCCAGACCGAAAAGCTTGATCTCCTTGGCGCTGCTATCCACGGTGAGCAGATGCTCCAGATAGGTCATCTTGCGGAACTCGGGCGCGCGCCAGGTGAGCAGGCGGAAATGAAGGCGGCTGTAGTGGGTCTGCGCCACGAAGGAGGGCAGCGTCGCGCCGAAAAGGACCAGGGCGACCAGGGGGCTGAAGGCGATCAGCCCCACGGCGAAGGAGCCGAGGGTGATCGCGTTCTGCACCAGGTTGAAACTGGTATTGACGATGCTCATCGCCCGCCAGTTGGATTCGCGGCGGGCATTCTGGAGCTTGTCGTAGAACTGGGCGTCCTCGAAGAACTGCAGGTCGAGGGCCAGTGACTTGCGGATGATCGCGGCGTTGATCGTGTTGCTGAGGCGCGCGTTGAGCATGTGTTCGGCCAGGGAGCGGGCCTGAGTAAGGATGGCGCCCAGGGTGAGCAGAGCGAACTCCACCAGCAGGTAGGGGAGCACCGTCCGCAATGCGATCATCGGGGCAAGGCTGCTGGTTACAGCGACCACGACCTCGTCAATGATCAGCTTCGCCACCCAGGCCTGCGAAATGGGCAGCAGGCCGTTGAGGAGGGTGATCAGGGCCATGGCCACGGTCGCGCCGCGGTGAGACTTCCAGACCAGATCAAAGGCCCGCGGGACGTTGCGGAAGGCGGCGCGTAACTCTTTCCAGCGTTCGGACCAGGGTTTCGGAGGCGCTTCGCCACCCGAGGGCGCGCCCGTGCCCGGCGGCCCCTTGGCATATCCGCGCCGGGTGACGACCACGCGCTCGATGGTTGTGCCATTGGGATTGTTGATTGCCATTTCTCTAGTATACTTCCACTCTGAGTTCGGGAGATCCGTCGAATGACCTGGATCCAGGGCCAATGCAAAGTCTTCGGGGCAAGCCCCAGACTCCATATGTTTCGTTGGTTCTGGTGGCATAGCCGCCAGAACCAACGAAACATGACCGTAGCGGGCGGTGTAGCAGTCCCTACCCCACGCCAGAGGCGGACTTTGCATCAGCCCTGGATCCAGGTCGTGTGCCTTCCGCCTCTGGCGGTGAGTTGAGAGCGGTGTAGCCGCGTGGCACGGCAGGAGTTTCGTTGGTGCTGGCGGCTACGTCGCCAGAGCCAATGACAAACCTGGAGGCCGGGGCTTGCCCCACATCAGCCCTGGATCTAGATCGGGGCCGGTCGCGTAGCCAGTGGCCGCGCCAGAGGGGGTACAGTGTGAAGTGGCTGCGGTATCTGATCATCTTCGTGCCGGTGGCCTTCGTGCTCGAGTTCGTGCCGGGAATACGGAACGACCTGCTGCTGTTTCTGGTGTGCTGCCTGGGGCTGATCCCCCTGGCCGGCTTTCTCGGCGAAGCCACGGAAGAACTGGCGGTGCACACCGGCCCGAAGGTGGGAGGCTTGCTCAACGCGACGCTGGGGAATGCCGCGGAGTTGATCATCTCGATCGTGGCGCTCTCACAGGGGAAGATCGAGCTGGTGAAAGCCTCCATCAGCGGTTCCATCCTGGGCAACCTGCTGCTGATCCTGGGCCTGGCCCTGCTGCTCGGCGGTCTGCGCAACGGCCTCCAGCACTTCGACCGGCAGGCGGCCAGCGTGGCGGCCTCGATGATGACCCTGGCGGTGATCGGGCTGATTGTTCCGACGCTGTTCGAAGTGGTGCGGGAAATCCAGTTCGGGCAGCTCGATCTCCTGACCACCGACGTGGATGATCCATCGCTGAACGCCTTGAGTCTGGGCGTGGCCGGCGTGCTGATCGCGCTCTACGTGCTCAGCCTGATCTTCACCTTCCGCCGGCCCGAACGGGGGGTCGGCGGTCACCTCGGGGTGGAAGACAAGACCCCCGATGGCGAGGCTCACAAGGCAAAGTGGAGCGTGCCGGTCGCTCTTGGCGTGCTGGCGGTCAGCACCCTGGGCATCGTTTTTCTCAGCGAGTTCCTGGTGGGTACGGTTGAACCCTTTGCGGAGGCCCTGGGGCTGAGCGAGTTCTTCATCGGGATCATCATCATTCCCCTGGTGGGCAACGTCGCCGAGCACATTGTGGCGGTGCAGATGGCAATTAAGAACAAAATGGATCTGGCGATGACGATTGCCATGGGCTCCTCGATGCAGGTGGCGCTGCTGGTGGGGCCGCTGCTGGTCTTCATCAGCCTGCTCTTCGGGCGCGAGATGACGCTCTTCTTCACGGTGCTCGAGGTGGCGGCGCTGACCCTGGCGGTGCTGATCGCGACGATCATCGCGGTGGACGGTGAGAGCAACTGGCTCGAAGGGGCGCAGTTGCTGGCGGTGTACACGATTACCGGCCTGGGGTTCTTTTATATCACCAGGGGGGTGATCGGGGGGTGAGGGGACCATGGGGAACCCGGGGTTCCCCATACCCGGAGGGCGCGCCGGGTGAAACTTTTTTTCCGCCGCCGTCGTCATGGAGAACGGGACGTCACAAGGGGCGGGCGACCGGGGCGAGCTGCGACGTGCCGGTCGCCCGTTCCGTTTCGGATCTTACGCACACGAAAGGCGACCGCGTATGGAGGGCTTGATCGCGCTGGCGTCCGGCCTCGGGTTAGCGATGGCCTCCGGGCTGAACCCGTATCTTCCACTGTTGACGATTGGCATCTTTGCGCGCCTGGGATGGATCCAACTGGCCTCGCCGTTCGACCTGTTAACCAACGTTTTTGTCTTGTTGATCATCGCCGCGCTGGCCGCGCTGGACTTTGTGGGCGACAAGGTGCCGGTGGTGGACAGCGCGCTGCACGCCGCCGGGCTGATCATCACGCCCATCGCGGGCGCGATTCTGGCCCTGGCCAGCCAGGGCGATGTGGCGGTCATCAATCCCGCAATCGTGGCCGTGGCCGGCCTGATCGTCGCCGGGAGCACCCATCTGACGCGCAGTGCGGTGCGCCCGGTGGTGACGACGGCGACCGGGGGGACGGCCAATCCGGTGCTGAGTTTTATCGAAGACGCAACCTCGCTCTTCCTGAGCATCGTGGCGATTGTGCTGCCCATCCTGGCACTGCTACTGGTGGTGGCGCTGGTGGTGCTGGCGGTGCAATTTTTCCGCCGCACCGCCGGGGTGTGGAAACGGGATCGCGCGTCGGTCAATGGGCGGCGGTAGGGGCGAAATATATTCCGCCTGGCGATTGATTAGCTCTCGTTTGTCACGTTGCCACTGGCGGGGGTTGCAGGGGCCGCGGGCCCCCGAAGATGTTCCCTTCCTGGTGTGGCGCAGCGAAGCCGCGCCGCACCAGGAAGGGGAACGTTCGGAGGGGTTGCACCCCTCCGAACCTCCTCGCAGTGGAAGCCGCGGCAAGTGACAAAGGAGAGTTAAGCCGTTGACAGGCTTTTCCTCCCCGCATACAATCCGCCCCGATGAATACCGCCGGTCAGCGTCTCCTTCTGCTCCTGCTCCTCGATCTGTTGCTGCTTGTGTCCCTGGCCGCCGTGGTCTGGGCCGATAATGCGGCCAATCGCGGTATTACCTTCACGCCCGATCCGCGCCCGATCCCCTTCGCGGGGGGGCCGGTGCTGGGCGTGAATCTGTTCAATATCCACCTTGAACCCGATCCCGAAGCGGTGCGGCGCTCCTTTGCCATGGCTCGCGCCCTGGGGGCGCGCTATGCGCGGATGCAGGTTCCGTGGGAGGATATTGAGATCCACGGGCGCGGCGACTTCGAGGATCGGCGCAACCTGGCGACGGTCGGCGCGGTGTCGGCCTGGGCGAAGTACGACCGTCTGGCCGCCGAAGCCAGCGCCGCGGGCATCGAGTTGATCTGGCGCCTGGAGCGCCCGCCTCTGTGGGCGCGTGAGCGGGCCGCCGCCTCGCCTTATTTCCAGGCCGGCCTGGCCCGCGACGGCAATTCCACCGGCCCTCCCGACGATTTCGCCGACTACGCCGCCTTCGTGCGCGCGGTGGTCGAGCGGTACGACGGCGATGGCGCGGATGATGCGCCGGGCAGCCCGGTGGTGCGCTACTTCCAACTCTGGAACGAGCCGAATCTGAAAAATGAGTGGAACTGGGAGACGCCTCGCCCCGAGGATTTCGTAGAGCTCTTGCGGGCGGGCGCCATCGCGGCGCGCGCGGCCAGCCCCGCGGCGGTGATCCTCTTCCCCGGTCTGGCCCCCACCGATGGGCTCGATGATCGCGCACCGATGACCGAACTGGAGTACCTCGACCGGGTCTACAAAGCCGGTGGCGCAGCCTACTTCGACGTGATGGCGGCGCAGAACTACGGCCTGGGCCAGCCGCCCGACGAGCACCGCTACGTGTTTCTGCGGGGACGGGACAACTGGAACTGGGGCCGCCCGGTTGACACGCGCAACGACGTGAGCCGGATCGTGCTGCTGCGGGAGGTGATGGAGCGCAACGGCGACGCTGGCACGGCGGTCTGGGTGACCGAGTTTGGCTGGAACGCCGCCCCGGAGCAGGTTCCTGCCGAGCGGCGCTACACCTGGGGCGCGCCGGTGAGCGAGGAGACCAGGGGGCGCTACCTGGTCGGCCACCTGGAGCGCGCCCGCACCGAGTGGCCCTGGGTAGGGGTAATGAACGTGTGGATGCTGCGCTACGGCGGCTACGCTGACCCGGCCCCCGACGATCCCACGCCCTACTTCGCCCTGGTGACGCGTGACTGGCAGCCCCTCCCCGCCTTCGAGGCCCTGGCAGCCTACACCCGCGCCCCCGCCCGTGCCGGGGTTGGCGCGCACACCTGGGCGCACCCGGCAGTTGAGGCGTTGCCCGATGGGTGGCGCCTCCGTTTCACCGGTGCGCGCCTCACCCTCGTTGGCAACCTGCAGGCGCCGCTCGTCGCCACCCTCAATGGCACGGAGGTCACTCTGGCGCCGGGCGCACTGGACGGTCTGCCGGCCTTTGCCACTCCGGCCCTGCCGAACGGCGAGCATACGCTGGAGGTGCGCGGGGTGGGCGCGCCGGAACGCTTCATCGTCGAGCAGGCGCGCCCCCGGGGCTGGTTGTGGGACTACGGCCCCGTGGCGCTGATCGTGGCGCTGATGGCGAGCACGGGCGCCACGCTGCGCCTGGCCTTCCCGGCGATCGCGGGCGTCTTACGGCGGCTGCGGGAGGCGCAGCGGCGCGCCGAGGGCAGCGCGCGCCTCGCCGACCGGCTCATTCAGCCCGACAGCCTGATCGTCGCCGGCTTGCTGGTGGCCGCGTTGATCGCCTACCGCGCCTCGGCGCAACTGCCACTGACCCTGACGGGACTTGCGCTCTTCGGGGCGCTGGCCCTGGCGCGTCCTGATCTGGCCCTGCTGTTTGTTCCCCTTACGGTGCCGTTCTACTTTATCCCCAAAGGCATCTTTGACGCCCGCTTCGGTATCCGCGAGAGCGGTCTGTATCTGCCTCTGCACGAAATCCTGCTCCTCATCGCCGGTGTTGCCGTGGTCGGGCGCTGGCTGGGAACCTGGCAACGGGGCCGCCCGCGCGCGGGCGGCGCGACCGCCTGGCCGGGGGAACTGGCGCCGATCGGCCTGTTTCTGGCGGCAGCCGGGTGGGGCGTGTACATCGCCGAGGCGCGGAACCTGGCCCTGCGGGAGTTCCGCTGGACGGTGCTCGGCCCGCTGCTCTTCGTAGGGCTGGCCTGGCTCGCAGGGTCACGTCTGGCCCATGGCAGCCCCAGGGTCTACTGGCGGAAGGTGATCTGGTTCTGGCTGGCGGGTGGGGCGCTGGCGGGGCTGGTGGGGCTATTGCAGTTCGTGGGGTTGAACCTGGCGCCGCTCTTCGGCGAAAAGGCCGGCTTTGGCCAGGATCGCTTTCTGGTGGAGGGCGTGCAGCGGGTGGCGGGGCTGTACGGGCATCCGAACAACCTGGGATTGGCGATGGGGCGCTACTGGCCGGTTGCGGCGGCGCTGGCCCACGGGGCCTTCTGGGGGGCCGCGAGCCGGGGGGAAGGGCTGCGCCAGGCGTGGCCGGCGGCGCTGGTGGCGCTGCTCTGCGCGGGTGGCCTGCTGGTCTCCTTCTCGCGGGGGGCCTACCTGGGGGCGCTGGTGGCCGCGGGCCTTCTGGCGACCCTGCTGCTGCCGCGCTCGTTCTGGCGCGACCGGCGCGCGCGCCTCGCGCTGGGGGCCCTCGGCGGCGCGGCGTTGCTGGCCCTGGTCGTCGCCGTAACCCTGGACATCGAACGCTTCAACCCCGTCGGGGCCAGTGGCGCGATACGCCTGAAGACCTGGGCCGCGGCGCTGGCGATGTTGCGCGACCATCCTCTGGGCGTGGGGCTGGACCAGTTCGGGCAGCTCTACCCGGACTACATTGCTCCAGAACTGGCCGGTACCAGCGAGATCAACACCTCGCACCCCCACAACCTGTTCCTGGACATTGCCCTGCGCATGGGGCCCCCGGGACTGATCGCCTTTGCCTGGCTGATCCTCCGCTTCTACCGCGACGCCCGTTCCCGCCCGAGCGGCGGCAACGTGCTCCGCGCCGGTCTCATCGCTGCCATGAGCGCGGCGCTGGCCCATGGCCTGGTGGACCAGTTCTACTTCTGGACGGATCTGGCCTTTGCGTTCTGGATCATGGTGGCGCTGGGGCGCAACCTGGAGGATTGAGCGCAACCCGGAGGGTTGTGGTTACAGGGGCAAGCTCTTTCCCCCTGTACGTGTTCAGAGTTGGGGTAACCCCGCAGACCTGGGAGCGAGGGCGTCCCGCCCTCGTCAGGATTCGAGGGCAAGATGCCCTCGCTCCCAGGAGAAGGGTGAACACGTACCTCCCCCCGGGCTTGTCTCGCCAAGGCCACCGACGTGTTACAATAGAGCAATCTAGCTGAAAAGACTGCCCCGTGCCGGGTGCGTGCGGTTGCCCGGCGGCCCTGCCGGCGGGAACCATCGTAATCCTATGCCATTCTACCGGGATATGGAGCTGATCTGCCGCAGTTGTGGCGAGAAGTTTATCTTTACCGCCGGTGAGCAGGAGTTTTACGCCGACAAGGGCTTTCTGCATGAACCGACTCGCTGCCCGCGCTGCCGCACGCGCCGCGACGGCCCGTCCGACGGGCGTCAGGGTGGCAGGCCGGCGCGTAGCGGTCGGCGGGACGAGGAGGAATAGAGCTTGCCGGAGGTCAATGATGACTGGCATAGGAGGGTGGCCCGGGTTGCCAGCGCGTGCCCACATTCGCGAGGTGGGGCCGCGTGACGGCTTGCAGAATGAGGAAAAGATCCTCTCAACGGCCGAGAAGATCCGGTTGATCGATGCCCTGGGCGCCACCGGTCTGACCGAGATCGAAGTGGGCGCCTTCGTGCGCCCGCAGAACGTGCCGCAGATGGCCGATACCGCCGAGGTGTTCGCCGGGCTGCGGCGCCGCCCCGGGGTAACCTACAGCGCGATCGCCCCCAACGTGGTGGGCGCGCGGCGCGCGGTGGCGGCCGGGGCGGATGCGGTGCAGGTCTTCCTCAGCGCGACCGAGAGCCACAATCGCAGCAATGTGAACATGAGCGTCGAGCAGTCCCTGGCCAATGTTGCCGATATGGGCGAGGTGGTGCGCTCGGCGGGGATCCCGTTTGATGCGGTGCTCTCGGTGGCCTTCGGCTGCCCCTTCGAGGGCCACGTGCCGATCGAGCGCGTGCTGGAATTGTGTGGCCGCCTGCTCGACCTGGGCGCGGAACGGCTGACCCTTGGCGATACGACGGGTATGGCCCACCCGGTGCTGGTGCGGCAGGTGGTGCTGGCCTTCCGCGAACGCTTTCCGCGGCAGCCGTTGCGCCTGCATCTCCACAGCGCCCGTGGCGCGGGTCTGGCCAACATCCTCGCCGCCCTCGAGGTCGGAGTGGCCGAGTTTGACAGCAGCATCGGCGGGATCGGTGGCTGCCCCTTTGCCCCCGGAGCGCCCGGCAATCTCTGCACCGAGGACCTGACCCACATGCTCCACGAAATGGGCATCGCAACCGGGCTGGACCTGCCTGCGCTGATTGATGCCGCGCTGCTGCTGGAGCGCATGCTCGGGCATGTGGTGCCCGGGCAGACGATCAAGGCGGGGATCTGCAAGCATCTGACGGGGTAAGACGATTTTGGATTGTTGTATATCGGGTCTCGGTGAGATCCGGCGATAATTAGCTCTACTTTGTTACTTTGCCCCTGGCGGGGGTTGCGGGGGCCTGCGGCCCCCGAAGATCCCCCCTTCCTGGTGCGGCGCGGCTTCGACGCCCCGCCCCAGGAAGGGGCAAGCTCGTAGGGGTGCAGCCCCTCCGAACCTCCTCGCAGCAGAAGCCGCGGCAAGTGACGAAGCAGAGGTAGTCTGTAATCTAAGTTTCCTGGCATGCCCGCCCCCCTCCCAGCCTCTCCCCGCTGGGGGAGGGAGCCCCTCCTGTTCGACAACCTGCCGGTACATCGGTAAGGCATTAGGTAACTCCTGGCCTATGGACCCACGTCATCGCGTCGTTATCATCACCGGGGCCTCGGCGGGCATTGGCGCGGCAACGGCGCGCCTCTTCGCCGGGGTTGGCGCGCGGCTGGTGCTCGCGGCGCGTTCACGTGAGCCGCTGGAACGCCTCGCGGCCGAGTTGCCCGGCGCGGTAGCGATACCGACTGACGTGGCTGATCCGGCGCAGTGCCGGGCGCTGGTGGAGATGGCCCGTGCTCGCCACGGGCGCGTAGACATGCTGATCAACAATGCCGGCGTTGGTCTCGCCGGCCCGGTCGTCGATCTGTCCAGTGACGATCTGCAACGGGCGCTGGCGGTGAACCTGTTCGGGCCGTTGTGGCTGATGCAGGCGGTAGTTCCGTTGATGCGCGCCCAGGGGCGGGGTCAGATCATCAACGTTTCGACGGTGCTGGCGGAGCAGCCCTTACCGTACCTGGGCGGCTACGCCGCGGCCAAGGCGGCCCTGGAGCGGCTGAGCGAGACGCTGCGGATGGAACTGCGCGGCGCCGGGGTCAGGGTTACGGTGGTGCGGCCGGGCAGCACCCGCACCGAGTTTCGCGCCCGCCGCCTGGGCGCGGGTGGGGAACGGCGCCGGATGGCCCCGCCCGCCGTGCCTCCCGAGGCGGTCGCGCGGGTGATCCTCCGCGCCGCGCGCCGCGAACCGCTGCGCGCCTATGTCACCTTCGGCGACCAGGTGGCAATCTGGGCCGCGCGCGTGTTGCCGGGTCCGGTGGAGGCGCTCCTCAGCCGGGCGATTACCTGGGAGGCGGCTGCCGGGCCGGCCCCGTCCAAGCCGGAAGGGTAATCCCCGGTGGAGGAAGGTCGCGCCAGTTTCGAGGGGCGCGGGGAGGCGCGGCCCTCTCGCAACTCCCGTTCCGCCCGCGGCGGGCGCGCGCCCGCGCGAAGCCCTGGATGGAGGGGTCTGGGGAAACCAGGTTTTCCCGGACCCCTCCATCCGCCTGTCAATCGTTTTGAGAAAAGCTCATAAGAGAGAACCCACAACCGTGAGCGAACCCGCACCTCAGTTGTACCTCCGTACTCCCGCCATCGACGCCGATGGGCAGCAGATCGCCTTTGTGTATGCCGGCGACATCTGGCTGGCGAGCGCCAGAGGCGGCGCCGCCGAACGGATCACGGCCCACCAGGCCTACCATTACGCGCCTCGCTTCAGCCCCGATGGCGCCAGTATCGCCTTTACGTCGGGCCGAAGCGGCTCGGGCGATATCTACGTGCTGCCACTCAGCGGCGGCCCTGTCCGACAGGTGACGTTCCACGACGCTTTCTGCCGGGTTGAGGACTGGGCGCCTGATGGTCAGAGCGTTTACTTTACCTCGAACCGCGAGCGGATCGGCCCGGATATTTACCGGGTTGGCCTGGAGGGAGCCACGCCGGTGCTGGTCTACAGCGAACCCTACGAGAGCCTGGGGCACGTGAGCGTCTCGCCCGATGGGGAGTGGCTGGCCTTTGCCAATACGCGCGACCGCTGGTGGCGGCGTGGCCCAAATCCCTTCGCCCCCGATGAGATCTGGATCGCGCCGGTCAGGACCGACTACACGGCCCTGCGTAAAATTGCCGGCCCTGGCAGCGCCAATGGCCATCCGGCGATTGCCGCCCCCTACGCCGGGCGCAACACCTCCCCGCTCTGGGCCCCTGATGGGCGCGGGCTGTACTTCGTCAGCGATCGTGACGGTGTCGAAAACATCTGGTACGTGGCGCTCGACGGGGGTGAACTGCGCCAGGTTACTCACTTTGCCGAGGGACGGCTGTGCTTCCCGGCGATCGCCCGGCGGAGCGGGTTGATCGTCTTCGAGCGCGACTGGCGCCTCTGGCGGCTTGATCCCGCGTCGGGCGCGTGCGAGCCGATTGATGTGCAGGTGCGCGCCGATACCAAGCACACCCCTGTGCGGGTGGAGAGCTGGTCCCGCTGGTTCTCCGAGTTGCGCCTCAGCCCCGATGGCAAGAAGATCGCCTTCGTGGCCCGTGGCGAGATTTTCGCCGACTTCGCCGATAAGGAGACCGACCGCGACATCCGCCAGGGGCCGTCGTTTCGGGTTACCGATACCCAGGCCCGCGAGAGCCAGATCGCCTGGACCCCCGATAGCACCGGTCTGATCTACGTCTCCGACCGCCATGGCGAGGACGAGTTGTACCGTTACGACTTCACCACGCGCCAGGAGACGCGCCTGACCCACGATCTGACGCCCAAGCGCCTGCCCCGTGTCGCGCCCAATGGCAAAGCGGTAGCCTACATCAGGGGCCACGAGGCCCTGTGCGTCCTCGACCTGGCCAGCGGCGTGAGCCGGGAGTTGTGTCGCGCGCGCTTCGTGTTCGCCAATGACCTGGCCTGGTCGCCCGACTCGTACTGGATCGCCTTTCTGGCCCAGGACGAGCGCTACTTCAGCAATGTCTGCGTGATCCCCGCCGCGGGTGGCGAGGCGCGCCAGGTGAGCTTTCTCAGCAACGTCGGCGGCGGCGATCTGCTCTGGGCGCCCAATGGCCAGTTCGTTCTCTTTACCACCGAACAGTACCGCGCTGAGACGCAGATCGTGCGGGTGGATCTGCGTCCGCCGCCGCCGATCTTTCGTGAGGCCGAGTTCGAGCGGCTGTTCGAGAAGCCGAACGCCGGCGAGCGGGCGGGCGCGGAGGGCCCGCCAGCAGCCGAGCGCCGCCAGCCCGAGGCCGAGCAGGGCGCGACGGACGAGCCGCCGTCCGACGCTGCGGCGACTGCCACGGCAAAGTCCGATGCCGGTGATCCCCCTGCCGCAACTCATTCCTCACCCCTGGAAATCGTTTTCGAGGGCATCGAACGGCGGCTGCGCTTCCTTACGCCGTTGCAGATGAACGCCAGCGCCGCGGCGATCAGCCCCGACAGCAAGGACCTGCTGATGCTCGCCACCGTCGCCGAAAAGGTGAATGTCTGGACGTTGCCCCTCGATGAGCCGCGCGCCGACCAGGCCCCGCGGCAGTTGACCGCGACCGATGGCGGTAAGCACGCCCTGCAATTCACGCCCGACGGCAAGGCCTTTTTCTACCTCGATGACGGCTACGTCACCGTGCGCAAGTTCCCCGGTGGCAATGACCCCGTGCGCGTCAATGTGCGCGGTGACGTGAACGTGGATTTTCACCGCGAGAAGTGGCAGGTCTTCGGCGAAGCCTGGCGCGCCCTGCGCGACAGTTTCTATGACCCGACCTTCCGCGGCCAGGACTGGACGCGGGTGCGCGAACGCTTTGCCCCGCTGGTCGCCGGAGTACAGACAAAGGGTGACTTGCATACGGTGATCGATCTGATGGTCGGCGAGTTGCGCGCCTCGCATCTCGGTAGCGTCTTCAGCGGCTGGACGGGTAGCGATGGCTACACCGGGATCATCTTCGACGCGGCTGAGCAAAGCGCCACCGGGCGGTTGCGCGTCGCCCGGCTCGTGCCCGACAGCCCCGCGGCCCGGGCCGAACATCCCCCGCGCCCCGGCGAGTACCTGCGCGCCGTGGATGGGGTTCCTCTGGGACCGGAAACAAGCCTGGACCAGCTCTTGCGCCGCAGCGCCGGGCGCCGCGTGCGCCTGACCTTCGCCGACACGCCCGATGGCGGGCCAGGGCGCGATGTGGCCCTGCGCCCGGTGGACGCCAATGACTACGAGCGGATACGCTACCGCGACTGGGTGATTACCAATGAGCACTACGTGCACCGGATGAGCAACGGCCGCCTGGGGTACGTGCACATCGAGGAGATGAGCTACGCGGCTTACCAGCAGTTCCTGGCCGACCTCGATGCCGAGACCTACAGCAAGGAAGGCGTCATCATTGATGTGCGCTACAATGGGGGCGGCCACACTGCGACCTTTGTGCTCGATGTCCTGATGCGACGTTCCACCGTACTCAGCGGCTTTCGCGAGCGCACCGGCGCCGACGCCAGCCATCTGGCAGGCAACCGGGTGCTCAACAAGCCGACGGTGCTGGTCACCAACGAACGTTCGGCGAGCAATACCGAGATGTTGAGCGAGAGCTCCCGCGGGCTGGGGTTGGGCAAGGTCGTCGGTCGTCCGACCGCCGGGGCAGTGATCTGGAC
>JAOACN010000717.1 GCA_026417815.1 Chloroflexaceae bacterium
TGGCGCGCGGCTTCTTGACGGCGCGCGAGGCATTGCCGCTGTGGCAACGGCGCTGCGTCTGGCTGTTCTTCGGCGCGGTCACCCTTGGCTGGTTGGCCATCTTTGCCCGCCTTCACCCATTGCCGCCGCTGGAGTTCCGCGTGTATATCCCTCGGGGGCGCTACATGTTCTGGGCGATTGTCCCGACCCTCTGGCTGCTGCTGCTGGGCCTGCGCTTCCTGCTTCCCTCCGGCTGGCGCGCCGCCGGAACGTGGCTCCTGGTGGCGTTTTTTGTCCTGTTCGACCTGGTCGCCCTCGTGACAATCGCCACGACCTTGCGTTGACGCGTCACGGCCCTTCTGCTACAATCCTGCGGCAATTACTGGTTCAAACCTGCACTGCCCTCCTGGAGGGATGCAGGGAGACCGTGCCTCCCTGCATCCCCCTGTTCCGCCCGCGGCGGGCGCGCGCCGTAGCCCTGTCAGGCTGAGTCTCCCGCTGCGGGCGCAACAAAGGGAACGCGGAGGGCCGCACCCTCCGCGCCTCCGCCGAACAGGTACATACGTATCTCAGGTAACCGTGATGGAACAAGAGATTGATCTGCGTCCCTACGCGCAGGCCCTGCTGCGCCGCTGGCGCTGGATCGTCATCGGGGTGCTGGCGGCTGTCGCCCTTGCGGCGATCGTCACCCTGATCCAGCCGCGGGCGAACCGCGCCCGCGCCACTGTATTGATCGATCCGGTGATTTCACAGGTGGTCCTCGATGGGCGCTTCACCGAGCGGGACACCGGTCTGTTTTCCAACCCGGTTACCCGGCGCCAGGCGTTGATCGACCTGGCCACCAGTCCGGTGCTGGAGACGCGGGTGCTGGAGCAACTCAGGCAGCCTGAGCTCAAACCTGGCGATCTCGTGCAGCGGGTGGAGGTGCGCGCCACCAGCGACCTGCTGACCATCACTGCCACCGGCAGTGATGCCGTCGATGCGGGCCGGCTGGCCCAGCTCTGGGGCCAGACGTATGAAGGCCTGGTCAGAGAATTGTACGGCGGAGGGAGCTTCGGCGTTGAGCGGATCGACCAGGAACTGACCGAGGCCCGCGCGCGCCACGCCGAGGCCCGGCGCGCCATTGACGCCTTCCTGCGCCAGGGCCAACTGGCGCGCACTTCCCAGGAGGTGGCGCGCCTGCGGGAACTGCTCGGCACGTCGCGCAAGGCCCATCAGGCCCTCTACACCGCTTACCTCTCGCGCACCCAGGAATTGAGCCTGGTGCTGGAAGACGCGCGCATGCTGCGCGCGCACATAGAACGCGGCGAGGCGGTTCCCGCCGATGCCCTGGCGGCCCTGGTGCTGCGGCTGCGCGCCGCTGGCGGCGAGGGCCTGCCGGTGGATCTGACGATCAGCAGCCCGGAGACGCTCGCTACCGGTCGCGAGGCTACCCTCAGCGAACTGGAACGGCTGACCGCGGTCATCGAGAGCGAGCGCGATCGCCTGGTGAACGAGACGGAAGGGGTGGCCGCGGCCATCGCTGCCGGCGACGCCTCCGCGGTGGGCCTGGACGCGGCGACCCGCGCGCGCTATGAGGCCGAACTGGCCACCGCCGAGGGCCGCCTGGCTGACCTGCTCTCCGAGCAGCGCGCCTTGAGCCAGACGCTCGATCTGGCGCTGAATACGCTCGCGGTGTTGCAGGCCAAACGCGATGAGCAGGTGATCGCTCAGGCGACGTCCAGCGTCTCGGTACGCTATCTTGGCGACGCGCCCGTTCCCCCGGCTTCACGCGCCGTTCTGCTCGTCCGCAATGGCCTGATCGCCGTGGTCCTGGCGGGCTTCCTGACGGTAATGCTCATCATCGTTCTGGAGATTGCGCGCCAGGTGCGCCAGGCGCCTGCGCCCCCACCCGTGCCGCGAGGCGAACCGGCGCCCGATCGGCCACCGGCTTCGGATTGAGGGGGTATTTCGGAATGTCAATGGCCGGTTAGAGGGGGATGGGGAACCCGGGGTTCCCCATCCCCCTGCCCGTGGGAGGGTCCGGGAGGGATTTGCCTTCCCAGGAACTTCCTTCGAACGCCCTTTCCGGTGCGGCGCGACTTCGCCGCGCTGCACCAGAAAGCGAAATCCTGCGGGGTGCGTGTTCAGCGTTGGGGTAACCCCGCAGACCTGGGAGCGAGGGCATCCCGCCCTCGTCAGGATTGCGAGGGCAAGATGCCCTCGCTCCCAGGAGACGTGTGAACACGTACCCTGCTGGGCCTGCGGTCCGCTACCGAGACGCAGTGTCGTCGTAGCATTAGTCTGGTGAAACGGATAATGAACGATCGCCCCCTCCTCTCCATTATTATGCCCTGCTACAACGAGGCGGCCACGTTGCCCCAGATCCTGGAGCGGGTCTACGCAGTGGATCTGGACAAGGAAGTCATTGCGGTTGACGACCATTCTTCCGACGCCACCCTCGAGGTGCTGCAAGCCGAGGCCGCGCGCCGTCCGCGTCTGACGGTGATCAGTCACCCCCAGAACCGGGGCAAGGGCGCCGCGGTACGGAGCGGCCTGGCCCACGCCCGCGGGCAGATTACGATCATTCAGGATGCCGACCTGGAGTACGATCCGGACGACTACTACACCCTGGTCAAACCCATCGTCGAAGGTCGGGTGGACGTGGTCTTCGGCAGCCGCTTTATGGGCAGCCACACCGGGATGTACTTCTGGAACGCGATTGGCAACAAGGGCCTCACCTTCCTGACCAACTTTCTCTTCAACTGCTGGATCTCGGATATGGAAACCTGCTACAAGGTGATGCGCACCGAGATTATCCGCGAGTTGAACCTGGAGAGCAACGATTTTCGCCTGGAGCCGGAGATTACCGCCAAGGTGCTCAAGCGCGGTCACCGTATCCTCGAAGTGCCGATCACCTACATTGGTCGGACCTATGAGGAGGGCAAGAAAATGAAGCCCAGCCAGGGCTTCTACGCCATTCTGGCGCTGTTCCGGTACCGGTTCGCCGATTGACCCGCGGGGCGTCTCACGCGCAGGGGTGCGCCAGCGCCGCGTTATACCTTATGGCCTCAAACTGAACACATGTTCGCCTCCGGGGCAGATGTACTTACCGCCGAGAGCTTAGTAGTCTGTGAACGAAGTTTCCCGGTATCTTGCCCGCCCGGTCATGCTGAGCGAAGAAGCCGAAGCCCTGAGCGAAGCGAAGGGGAAGCATCTTCCGCCTCGTGATGCGGTAGACCCCTCGCGGAGTTTACCCTGAGCGCAGTCGAAGGGCTCGGGGTGACAAAAACGGGTAAAACGTAATTCACAGACCATGCAGAGGGGCGGAGAAGCTTTGTTCATCCTCCGCGCACTCTGCGGTAGGCCAACAATGTCCTGAGTTGTGCGATTGTGCTACCGATGGTATAACAGTACAGGGATCCACCCCTGGCCCGTGAACAGCCGAGGCGCTGTCGTGGGCAGACAACAGCCCCGATGGCGGGCGGAAGGGACGCGGAGGCATCCGTCCTTTCCGCCCCTTTTTGTGTCATTACTACCAAGGAGAGCACTGGTGCGTATCGCAATGATAAGCGTGCACAGTAGCCCGCTGGCGCGCCTGGGCGGCAAAGAAGCCGGTGGCATGAACGTCTATGTGCGCGAACTGGCCCGCGAGCTCGGCAGCCGCGGCATTCCGGTGGATATTTTCACCCGCAGCCAGGATCCAGCCAGACCAACCGTAGAGGCGCTGAGTTATGGCGCGCGGGGGATCAACCTGCACACGGGTCCGGCGGCGCCGTAGGACAAGAACTGGGTGCTCACCTACCTGCCCGAGTTCGTGAGCCGGGTGCGTTGCTTCGCCGACGGCGAGGATCTGGCCTATGACCTGATCCACAGCCATTACTGGCTCTCGGGTGAGGCGGCGCTGCGCTTGCGCCGTAGCTGGGGCGTGCCGGTGGTGCATATGTTTCACACCCTCGGCGCCATGAAGAACCAGGTGGCCCGGAGCAGCGACGAGAGTGAAACCGGGCAACGGATCGCCATCGAGCGGCGCCTGCTGCACGAGGTTGACGCCGTCATTGCCGCGACGCCCCTCGACCGGGCGCAGATGGTCTGGCACTACGGCGCTGACCCGCGGCGCATCCGTGTCGTACCGGGCGGCGTGGATCTGCGGCGCTTTCGGCCCCGGCCGCGGGCCGAAGCGCGGGCTGAACTGGGCCTGCCCGTAGAGGAGCGGCTGCTGGTGTGCGCGGGGCGCATGGAGCCGCTGAAAGGCATGGACGCGCTCATCCGCGCCCTGCCACTGGTACTGGCCCGTGGCGTGCCCGCGCGGGTGTTGCTGATTGGCGGCGACGACGAGGACCACCCGGCGGCCTGGAACGCTGAACAGCGCCGCCTCGACGCCCTGCGCCGCGAACTGGGCGTTGCGGAGCGGGTGCGCTTCCTCGGCGCGCAGCCCCAGGAACGGCTGCCAGCGTACTTTGCCGCCGCCGACGTCGTGGCAGCGCCCTCGCACTACGAATCGTTTGGCCTGGTGGCCCTCGAAGCGCTGGCCAGCGGCGCCGCGGTGGTGGCCAGTCGCGCCGGGGGGCTGGCGCTGACCATTGAAGACGGGCGCAGCGGGTTGCTCGCGCCGCCCGATGATCATCATGCCCTGGCGGCGCAGATCCTGCGCGTGCTGGAGGACCCGGCCCTGGCCACGGCGTTACGGGCCGGCGCCCGCCGGCGCGCCGAGGAGTACGGCTGGGGCCCGATTGCCCGCCGCATCGTCGCCATCTACGAGCAGGTCATTGCCGAGCGGCTGGCGGCCTGGACGGCCCGGCGCCCCCTGGCCCAGGTGTCGTAGCGGCGCCACGGCTGGCCAGGGGAAGGTGCACAGCCGGCCCGCAGGGATGAGGGCTGCCTATGGCACGCGCCCCCGGGCGAAGCCGAGAAGAGGTCGCCAGCGCGGGTGGAACGGAGTGACGCAGGGGGAAGCCTCCGCGCCTTCCCACCCTCTCGCCAGGAAGGCGCCGTAGCAAAAGCACGCCCAATGGTTATCTATATGCAATCCACGGTGGAGAGGTTCTGGCGGCCCGATGGGCCGCCAGACCGATTCTGGCGCGTTCTGATGCAGAGAGAGAGTCCCATATCGTTGCTTGACAAGCCCATAGCGGCGTATTATACTTTGTCTGAACGCTTGGCTTTTTGCATTTTCTACAATTTCCGTACCCTCGTGCACAACGAACCCGGCGGCGCAGGGAGTGGGCCAACACCACCCTGGCCGCGGCGATCTACCCCTTCGCGACTGAGCCTTCTGGAAAGGTAGCCGGCTATGAGTAGAGCCAAGGCCAAGGACCCACGCTTCCCCGACTTTTCGTACACCGTCGAGGAAGGCGCCCGGGCAACGCGGGTGCCGGGCGGGCGAACGATCGAGGAGATAGAGCCCGAGTACAAGATCAAGGGCCGGACCACCTTCAGCGCCCTGTTCAAGATTGACCCCTTTGATTTCTGGGTCGGGCCGTTCTACGTCGGCTTCTGGGGGTTGGTGTCGGTGCTGGGGATCATCTTCGGGACCTACTTCTACATTGACGCAACCATTCTGCGCGGGCCGTACTCCTACCCCCAGAACTTCTTCGCCGGGCGCATTGACCCGCCCCCCGCCGAGGTGGGCCTGGCCCTTGTCGGCCCCGGACAACCGGGCTTCGCCTGGCAGATGACGGTGTTCTTCGCCACCCTGGCCTTCTTCGGCTGGCTGATGCGCCAGGTTGACATCAGCATGAAGCTGCGGATGGGCTACCACATCGCGGTGGCCTACGGCGTGGTCTTCTCTGCGTGGTGCACCTTGCAGATCATCCGCCCGATTCTGCTGGGGCAGTGGCACGAGGGCTTCGTGCTAGGGGTGATGCCCCACCTGGACTGGGTCTCGAACTTCGGCTACCGCTACAACAACTTCTTCTACAACCCCTTCCACGCCCTGGGGATCACCGGGCTCTTCGGTTCAACCTGGCTGCTTGCCTGTCACGGCTCGCTGATCTTGAGCGCGGCCCAGTACCGCGGGCCAGAAGGCGGCGACATCGAGAACATCTTCTTCCGCGACACGATCATTTACTCCATCGGCGAGTCGGGCATCCATCGCCTCGGCTTCATCTTCGCCTGCGGCGGCGTGCTCTCGGCCAACCTCTGCATCCTGTTCTCGGGCTGGCCGGTGCAGGACTGGGTGAGCTTCTGGAACTTCTGGAACACGCTGCCCTGGTGGAGTGGAGTATAGGGCCGGCCGGAAGCTGCGGGCTGAAGGCTGTGGGCTGAAGGCTGTACACCCTAGAGGGAACGACTATGGCTACGGTGAATACGACACCCGGCGATCTGGAACTGGGGCCACGAGACAAGGGGCGCGTCGGCAAGCCGATCGAGTTGCCCATCCTGGAGAACTTTGGCCTTGACAGCCAGATCGGGCCAACCTTCATCGGCTTCTGGAACCTGACCGCGTTTATCACCGGCGGCATGTTCTTCTTCATCTGGCTGGTCGTGATGGCCTCCCAGGTGGGCTGGAACCCGATCGCCTTCGCCAAGTATTTCTTCGTGCTTCAAATTGATCCGCCGCCGGCTGCGTTCGGGCTGGGCTGGGCGCCGCTGGAACAGGGCGGCTGGTGGTTGATTTCCACCTTCTTCCTGACCATTTCCATCTTCGCCTGGTTGATGCACCTGTACACCCGCGCGGTCCGCCTGGGCCTGAAACCCTATCTGGCCTATGGCTTCACCGGGGCGATTATTCTCTACCTGGTGATCTATATCATCCGCCCGATGTGGATGGGCACCTGGGCCGAGGCCCCGCCCCACGGCCTCAAGGCGCTGCTCGACTGGACCAACAATGTCAGCGTGCGCTACGGGAACTTCTACTACAACCCCTTCCACATGCTCTCGATCTTCTTCTTGCTCGGTTCGACGGCTGTCTCTTATACACATCT
>JAOACN010000025.1 GCA_026417815.1 Chloroflexaceae bacterium
GCGGATGCGCGTCTCGGGGCGCGGAGCAGGCTATGGCTTCAGTTCTGGTTCTCTACAACGGCCCGATCTACACCTTCGTCGCCGAGGCGCCTACCGCGCAGGCGCTGGCCATTCGTGACGGGCGCATCTATGCGGTGGGCAGTGTCGGGCGAGTACAGGCGGCGGTGGCCGGTCTACGCGGCGATTCGCTCAATTTGCAGGGCCGCGCGGTGGTGCCGGCGCTCACCGACGCGCACGTGCATATCACCCTGCAGGGCCTGGCAAGCATGGAAGTGCGCCTGGCCGGCGCGACCAGCCTGGAGGAGGCCCTCGGCCTGATTGCCGACCGGGCCGTTACCCTTCCGGCAGGGGCCTGGCTACGCGGCAGCGGCTGGGATCACGTGACCTGGGGGCGCCGCTGGCCCACCCGCGCCGATCTCGACGCTGTGTGCCCCGAACGTCCTGCCGTGCTGCTCCGCAAAGATGGGCATTCGGTGTGGGTCAACAGCATGGCCCTGCGGCTGGCCGGTATCAGCGCCGCGACGCCCGATCCGCCCGGGGGCATGATCCAGCGTGACCGCGACGGCGAGCCGACCGGCATCCTCATCGAGACGGCCATGGATCTGGTGCGCCGGGTAGAGCCCGAACTGACCGAGACCGAACGCCTCAACGCCCTGCGGCTGGCGATCAACGAGGCCCTCAGCTACGGCATCGCGTCGATCCATGTGCCTCCAACCCCGAACCACGCCACGGCGCCCGAGACGCTCCGGGATCTGCAGACCCTGCGCGGCCGGGGCGAACTGCCCCTGCGCTGTCTGGTCCATCTGGCCCAACCCCAGCTTGAGGCCGCCATCGCGCTTGGCCTGCGGAGCGGCCTGGGGGATCGCTGGCTGCGGATCGGCGGGCTCAAACTCTTCGCCGATGGCTCGCTCGGCTCCGAAAGCGCCGAGATGCTCAGTCACTACGAAGGTCGCCGCCATACCGGCATCGCCACGATTGACCCGGAGACGCTCGAGGCGACCATTCGCCGCGCCAATGCCCACGGCATCGCCGTGGCCGTCCACGCTATTGGCGATGCGGCCAATCGGCGCGTGCTCGACGCCCTCGAGCGCGCCGCCGCCGACCGGCGCGCGTCCGGCGTCGCCGCGCCGCCGCTGCCCAACCGCATCGAGCACGTGCAGGTGCTGCACCCCCGCGATGTGGGCCGCCTGGCGCACCTGGAGGTCATCGCCTCCATGCAGCCGATCCATGCCACCAGTGACATGGAGATGGCCGAAGCCCTCTGGGGCAGCCGCTGCGCCCTGGCCTACGCCTGGCGCAGCGTGCGCGACACAGGGGCCATTCTGGCCTTTGGCTCGGACGCGCCAGTGGAGACGATGAACCCGTGGATGGGCCTCCACGCCGCGGTGACGCGGCAACGGCCCAACGGCTACCCCGAGGGGGGCTGGTACCCAGAACAGCGGCTGAGCGTCGCCGAGGCGCTCGAGGCCTACTGCGTGGGACCGGCCCTGGCCAGCGGCGAAAGCGCCGAGAAGGGCCGCATCGCCCCCGGTATGCTGGCCGACCTCGCCGTGCTGACCGGCGACCCCTTCCGCAGCAGCCCCGCCGAGCTTCCGGCCATTACCGCCGCCATGACCATCGTTGAGGGCCGGGTTGCCTTTGAGCGTTAGACGTTCTCCGGGAGGGCTGCGCCCTCCCAGACCCTCCCGGTGGGGAGCCGCCGGCACCCGCCAGCGAGCAGGGGCGTGGGGAAACCTGGTTTCCCCACACTCCTCCATCCAACCATTGTCCGCGTGAGCGTTCTGAAAGAAAGGAGCGCGCGCCAGGTCAACCGGCGCGCGGTGCATGTTCAAGAATCGGATCTTTCGGGCCGTTGTCGGCGGCCATTTCGCGATTGATGTTCTCAACAGCAGCGGCGCGGTGCTCCTGGCAGTGCTGCGCGAACCCCTGGGCCTGAGCTATGCCCAGATCGGCGCGGCGCTGACGGCCTATTTGCTGATCGGCGCCCTCTCGCAGCCAGTCTTCGGCTGGCTCTCCGACCGGCTGGCCGGGCGCTGGATGGTCCTGGCCGGCGGGGGATTGGCCTGGGTGGCGCTGTTCTTCGCCCTGGTGGCCGTGGCGCCCACCTGGGCCTTGCTGCTGCCCGTGTTCATGCTGGCGCCCCTGGGCAGCGGTCTGTTTCACCCCATCGGCACGGCGGCCTCGGCGGCGGCCGTACCGCAGCGGGCCGCCAGCGCAACCTCAACGTTCTTTTTCTTTGGCCAGCTCGGGCTGGCGATTGGCCCCTTCCTCGCCGGCGCCCTGACCGGGCGCTTCGGCGCGCCCGGCTTGCTCCCGCTGACGCTGCTGGCCCTGATCCCCGCCTTGATGCTCCTGCGCGCCCGCCGCGACGAGGCCGGCCTTACCCCCCGCCGGAGCAGGCAAGCAGGCGCGGCCTCCGCCGCCAGGGCGTGGACTGCGACGAGCATCGCCCTGATCGCCAGTTTTGTGGTGCTGGTGGCGGTGCGCTCGTCAATCCAGCAGGTGTACATGTCGTTCCTCCCGCAACTGTTTCAGAGCCGGGACTGGGAACCGGCCCTGTTCGGTCTGCTGTCGGGCGCCTTTATGGCCGCGGGGGCGGTGGGCCAGCTCGTGAGCGGCAATCTGGCCGACCGCCACGGCATGCGCATCGCCACCGTGGCTCCGCTGTTGCTCGGCGTGCCCGCCGGGCTGTTGGGGCTCCTCGCCCAACCGGTCTGGGCGGCCTTCGCGGGCTGCATCGCCGCCGGTTTTCTCTTTGGCGGCCAGCACAGCGTGCTGGTGGTTCACGCCCAGCGGCTGCTGCCGGTGAAGCAGGGCTTCGCCGCGGGCCTGATCCTCGGCTTCACCTTTGCCACTGGCGCGATCGGCACCGCCCTCGCCGGCCTCCTGGCCGATGTGGTTGGCCTCGAGACGGTCATGGTCTGGACGACGGTGCTGGGCGTGCCGGCGGCCCTGCTGGCGCTCACTCTCCCCGGTCGGCAAGCGGTGGCCGCGGCGCCAGCAGCGGCTACGGCGGATTAAAACCCGCGGATGGTAAGATGTTTCGCCCCTACCGGCGTCCATGCGGCAGGGGGTAGGGCAACCAGGTTGCCCCATGTTGCCCGTCAGCCTGCAAGGCAGGGGGGTGGGGCAACCTGGTTGCCCCATGTTGCCTGTCAGCCTGCAAGGCAGGGGAATGGGGAAACCTGGTTGCCCCATTTCAGCCTGAAAGCTGTAGTAGAATGACCCTATGCGGCGATGGGCGTATCTGTGGCTGTTGCTGCTGCCCGCGCTGGCCGTGCCGATCCTCTGGCAGGCCACCGGGGGCGTAGTGGTTCAACCGGCCATCCGGCCTGACCGAAGCGGTCTCACCGGCTTCGCCCCGCCCGAGGCAGGGCCTTCCGGCCCGTGGCGCTGGAGCATCGCCCCGGAAGCCGGGCTCCCGCTTCCCGCCAGCGGCCTTCCAGGCATCCTGACCCTGCGCGGCGTGGCCGCCCCCGGCGCCGGTCTGGAGATCGAGGCCGGTACGACCCGCGTCACGCTGCCCCCCGGGACGACGCCCCCGCAACTCCGACGCTACGCCCTCCTGGTCGCCTCGCCTGATCCCCTGGGC
>JAOACN010000130.1 GCA_026417815.1 Chloroflexaceae bacterium
GCCCAGGGCCGGTTGACACTGTGGACGCGCCCCGACAGCCCGAATAAACCCGAACGGATCGAGGACCTGGTCGCCCCGGTCTATGCGCGGATCGCCATCGCCAACCCCGAACACGCCCCCTACGGCCAGGCGGCGAAGGAGGCGCTGCAGCGCGCCGGGATCTGGGAGGCCGTCGAGCCGCGTCTGGTGTACGGCGAGAACGTTGCTCAGACGCTCACCCTGGCCGATACGGGCAACGTTGATGTGGCCATTGTGGCGCTGTCGCTCAGTGTGCAGGGGAACGGTTCCTGGACGATTATTCCGGCGGCGTTGCACCCTGACCACCCGCTGATCCAGATGGTCGCGGCGATCAAGGGTACGCCGCGCGAGGCCGAGGCCCGCCAGTTCATTGCCTTTGTCAACGGCCCCGATGGGCACGCTATCATGAAGAAGTACGGCTTTATTCTTCCCAATGAGATTGTCGAATGAACTGGCCCGCCTTCTGGCTCTCCGTCCAGGTGACGACGATCGCGACGGTCTGCATCACCGCGCTCGGTCTGGCGCTGGCCCTGTTGCTCACCCGCGTCCGGCTGCCGGGGCAAATCGTGATTGAGACCCTCCTCCTGCTCCCGCTGGTGCTCCCGCCAAGCGTGATCGGCTACTATCTGTTGCTGGCCCTGGGCCGCGGCAGCCCGCTGGTAGAATGGTTCAATGTGCGCATCCTGTTCACCTGGCCGGCCGCCGTGGTCGCGGCGACAGTGGTCGGGTTGCCATTGATGATACAGAGCAGTCGGGCGGCGCTGGCGAACGTTGATCCGGTGCTGGAAAACGCCGCGCGCACCCTGGGTTCGAGCGAGTGGCGCATCTTCTGGCAGATCACCCTGCCGCTGGCCCGGCGGGGCATCCTGGCGGGCATCATTCTTGGCGGCGCGCGGGCCCTCGGCGAGTTCGGCGCGACGCTGATGGTCACCGGCAATATCCCCGGACGAACCCAGACCCTGCCGGTGGCGATTTACGATGCCGTCCAGGCCCAACGCTACGCCGACGCGCATCTGATGGTGCTGGTGATGACCGGCCTGGCCTTCGGTGGCCTGCTCTGGGTGCGCTGGCTGGAGCCGCCGCCACAGCGCGCCCGCCGCGAGGCCCGCTCGGATGCGGTTGACGAGTGATGGGCCACACCCCTGCCGCAGGGCGGGCCGGGGAGGGCCAAACCCTCCCGGAAATCCGCTTCGCCCGCCACGTGGGGAGGGCAGGGCGGGGAAACCGGGTTTCCCCGCGCCCCTGCCGCAGGGCGGGTCGGGGAGCTCTCAGGTGTAGGGTTTTTCGAGCGCGAAGGGGTTTTCGGCATTCCAATGCGCTTTCGGTCCTCACCCCCCTGCCCCCCTCTCCACCTACGGTGGAGAGGGGGAGTTGGGCGTCCTGATGCCCCAGATCGCGAATGTGACGCAAGGATGCGCCGGAAAACCCTGCACCTGAGAAGGGCCGGGGAGGGCCTGGCCCTCTCAGAACATCATCGGATACCCCGGGGATACGGATAGGCGCAAAGGGTGCGATCCATGGTCCCACAGTTACAGGTCGAGTTTGAAAAACGCCTTGGTCCGATGCTGCTCCAGATGCAGTTCAGCGTCGGGGCGGAGATCCTGGTGCTCTTCGGGCCGTCGGGGGCCGGCAAGACCCAGACGCTGCAGGCCATCGCCGGGTTGATGCGCCCGGATCGGGGACGGATCGCGCTGGACGACACGCTCTTCTTCCGGCGGGAGCCGGGGGCGCGTTCGGTCCATCTCCCGGCGCGCAAGCGCCGGGTCGGCTACGTCTTTCAGCAGTACGCCCTGTTTCCGCATCTGACTGCGTTGGAGAACGTGGCCTTTCCGCTGGCCGGGCGACCCGACGCCCGCGCGCGGGCCATGGCGCTGCTGGAGCGCATGCGTCTGGAGCACCTGGCCCGGCGCATGCCGCACGAACTCTCGGGCGGCCAGCAGCAGCGCGTGGCGATCGCCCGCGCCCTGGCGGCCGAGCCGCGCGTGCTCCTGTTCGACGAGTCCTTCTCGGCGCTGGATCGCCGCATCCGCGAGCGCCTCCACGCCGATCTGCGCGCCCTCCAGGCCGAGCAGCGGTTGATCGTGATCTACGTGACCCACAACCTTGACGATGCCTTTGCCGTGGGCCACCGCCTGGCCGTGGTGCGCGACGGGCGCGTGGAGCAGATCGGGCAACTGGACGACGTCTTCACCCGCCCGGCCAACCGGCGGGTCCTGGAGATCCTGGGGATCCCCAATGCGATCGCCGCGCGGGTGGTCGAGGTTACCCCGGCGCAGACGGTGCTCGACTGGGATGGCCGGCTGCTGGCCGCGCCGCCGCTCGATCTGCCGCCAGGCGCGGAAGTGACGGCCTACATTCGCCCGGAAGACATCAGACTGATCTACCCCGATCGCCCCTTGAACCGCATGCTCGGGCAGAACCTGCTCGACGGACGGGTGATCGAACGGCGGCCCGGACGGCACCTGCATCACCTGCGGGTGGCGCTCAACGATGGCCGCCTGGTCGAGGTGGCCCATCCGGCCTCGTCATACACCACCCTGCCGCTGCCCCCCGGCACGCCGGTACGGCTGGTGCTGCGGAAGGAGAGCATCGTTGTGATTGCCCCCAGAAGCGCCGACGGTCAGCGCGACACGTCGGCCACGGTTCTGGCCGACCCGCACGACCAGGAAATGGCATAAGCGATGCAACGCCCGCTCCTGGAACGCGCTCAACTGGGCGTGTACCTCCTGGCGATTATCAGCGGGGCGCTGCTCGGCGCGGCGCTGCCGGGAGCGTCGCCCTGGTTCGAACTGCTGCTCTGGCCCACCCTGGCCAGCCTGCTCTACACGACATTCACGCAGATCCCGCTCCTGCATCTCCGTCAGATCTGGCGCCAGCCACGCCTGCTCCTGATCATTCTGGGGGCGAATTTCCTGATCGTGCCCCTGGTGGTGTGGGGGTTGATGGGAGCAATCGGCGACGATCCCCTGCTCAGGCTGGGCGTCGCCATGGTCCTGCTGGCGCCATGCACCGACTGGTACGTGACCTTCACCCATCTAGGCAAGGGCGACACGCGGCTGGCGCTGGCCTCGACGCCGCTGCTGCTGTTCGTGCAGATGGTGATGCTGCCGCCGTTGATCTGGCTCGTGGCGGGAACCGAAACCGCTTCCGTCATCGAAACGCGGGCATTTGCCGCCGTCTTTGCCGGACTGATCCTGTTCCCGCTCACTCTCGCCTGGCTGACCGAACGGTGGGCAGAGAGCGCCCGGCCCGGGGCGCGCTGGTTGGCGCTGATGGGCCATGCTCCGGTACCGCTGCTGGGCCTCACCCTCCTGCTCATCGCGGCGGCCAACATCCAGCGCATCACGCTCGAGGTGGTGCTATCGCTTGGGCATATCCTGCTCATCTACCTCGCCTATCTGATGCTGGTCCTGCTGATCGCCCGCGCACTTGGAGGGCTGCTCGGACTCGAAGCGCGACCCGCGCGCACCCTCTGTTTCAGCATGGGAACGCGAAACTCGTTTGTGGTGCTGCCTTTCGCCCTGGCATTACCCGAGTCCATGCACATCGTGATCCCGGTGATTGTCCTGCAGTCACTGGTGGAACTTGCCGGTATGCTCTTCTACCTGTGGTACGTCCCACGCTTGTTTCCGGAGCGGCAGTCGAGGTGAGCGGCAAGGGGAGGCGCTGGTGGGGGCCCCCACCAGTGGGCCGGAGTCGCTGGTAGAGTTGTGCTGACGTCGCTGCTGGTGACAGCGCGGAAACGGGCTGATCGAGACGCCGGATGCGCTATTGCGCGAGAATCGGAGGGGCTACACCCCTCCGAGCTTTCCTCTTCCTGGTGCGGCGCAGCTTCGCCGCTCCGCGCCAGGAAGGGGGGAT
>JAOACN010000164.1 GCA_026417815.1 Chloroflexaceae bacterium
TCGCCCTTGATCACGCATACATCGAGCAAGCCATCATTAATACAGGCGCGATGGGTGATTTTCACCAATCCGCCATACAGTTGCGTGTTCCCCACCACCACCATCAACACGCGGCCACGGAGCGGACGCCCATCCAGCGTCAGGCGCGCGCGGGCCCCACGCACGCTGAGCACCTGCTCGATCCCCCGCCACACGTAGGCCAGGGCCCCGAAGCGACGCTTCTCAGCAGGGCGCACACCAGCGGTGATCGCCGCATCAAAACCGATACCAGCCATCAGCAAGAAATAGCGATTGCCGGCCCGGCCCAGATCGATAGGGCGAGGCTCCCAGTCAAGGATCGCCGCGGCGGCAGCGCGGGGCTGCAGGGGCAGGCGCAACTCGCGCGCCCAGACATTCATCGTTCCCAGCGGCAGCGGGGCAAGGGCGGTGCGTGAACCTACCAGACCATTGATCACCTCGTTGATCGTCCCATCGCCTCCAGCGGCCACTACCAGGTCATAGCCCTGCTCGGCCGCGAGGTGGGCGAGGCGCTGCCCATCGCCGGCGGCGAGGGTTGGCTGCACCTCAACCCGCCATCCGGCTTCGCGCCAGACGGCTGCGGCAGCGGCGAGTTCGCTTTCCAGCGCCTCAGCCTGGCCCGCGTTCGGGTTAAACACGAGCATCGTGTGCATAGTTTCGCCGTAGAGCCGGCACAAGACCGAGTGGCAGTATACCATACGCTTTCGCGGCCCGGAGTGTCAGGCGCTCATGGGGGTGTAACGAAAAGCTCGGCACGTGCCGCGGCCCACCGGCCCGCCGGGAGCCTGAAGGCTCCGGCTAGCCTTGCGCAGGCTACCTCCGTAGCCTGCTGAAGCCGGCGCAGGCCGGCTTCGCAGGACGTTAGCCCGCGGCTTCAGCCCGGGCGAAGGGGAACGTGCAGAACGTTTCGTCACACCCCGCTCATGGCGCCCAGGGCCGACACAACGTCCGCTCCAGCGGCAGGGTCCACGGGCGGCTATGCTGTCCTTGGAGTCCGGGGCGGCTACGCCGCCCCTGGTCCCCGTTGGAGGCGGACGTTGCAGCAACCCTGCGGTCAGGCCCTCTCCGGTGGTGTGAAGAATGGTACAATAGCAGTGTCGCCATACCACATCGCCCAGGAGGTTCACGCATGAGCAGCGACTCCCCCGCTCCCCGCCCGATGCCTGGCCCGATAATGGACGCGCCCCCTGCGCCCCTGGAGGCAACCCTGTCCGCCGTCCGCCGACAACCCGCCGGCAGCGAGGCCGCTACCTGCCCGGCTTGCGGCGCTGAGTTGCACCTCTGGGCCAGTTACCATCGCTGTCGTAACTGCGGGTTCAAGGAAAGTTGTTGCTTTTGATTCGGGTGCTACGGCGCCCGCAGGGCCAGCCCGGTGTTCCCGAAGTGGCCGGTGCATCCCGGCGCCGAGAGATGGACCGTCGGGTCATCCGGCGCGTCCTGGTGCGGGAAATCGCAGGTGTGGCGCCCCGGCCTAACCTGTGGGCCGCGGTTGACACCACCCTGCCTTTGCGGTACCATACGCCCTATTCCGCGCTCCCGGGCGGGCTGCGCCGCCCGCGCGCCGCACTACCGGCATAGGATACGGTCTGGCCGGGTGTTGGTTTCTGTACAACGCAGGGGAAGGGCAGAGGGCCTTCCCCGCCCCCCGGCTCCTTGGGAGGGTTCGGGAAGGCGAAACTTCCCAGGTAACGATTGCGCGTGTCCTGTGCGGTCCTACCGGGTTTCGAGATCGTTTCTTGGCGGTGCATCGAACAGGTGTTCTCGAATGGAAGGGTCCGGTAGGGCTGTGCGCTCTCAGCGACCCTTTTTCCCGACCATTCGTGTAACGGTGTTTGCAGGATGCACCATTAGTTAAGACTACAACACGACCTCTTCCTGCAGGGGAGGCCCGGAGGAGCTTCGCCCCTCCGAAGGCAGTGTTCCGGTGCGGCGCGGCTAAACCAGGCCGCACCGGAACGCGAGATCTTGCGGGGGCTGCAACCCCCGCAACCTCCGCCGAGCCGAAGTCTCGTTGTTGTAGTAAGCACGATAGGAACATATGCAAGAGCAAGTCGATCAGTTTTTGGAGTACATGGCGGCGGAGCGAGGCATA
>JAOACN010000162.1 GCA_026417815.1 Chloroflexaceae bacterium
CAGGGCCTCGGCCAGCGCCGGCTCGGCGAGGTCGGGGGCCAGTTTCACCAGGACGGGCCGCGGGCGGACGTCGCGCTCGCGGGCCAGGCGCCGGTTCTCGCTCTGCAGGGCGGTCAGCAGCCCATGCAGGTGCGCGCGATCCTGGAGCGCGCGCAACCCCGGGGTGTTGGGCGAACTGACGTTCACCGCGAAGTAGGCCCCGTAGTCGAAGAGTAAGCGGAAGGAGCGCAGGTAGTCCTCCACCGCCCGCTCCAGGGGCGCGCGCAGTGACTTCCCGATGCTGATGCCCAGCGGCGCCGACAGTGGCGGCCGGGCGGCAAGACGGGCGGCCAGGGCGGCGGCGCCGGCGTTGTTGAAGCCCATACGGTTGATCAGCGCCTGGCTGGCCGGCAGACGAAACAGACGCGGGCGCGGATTGCCCGGCTGGGCCGCCGCGGTTACCGTGCCAACCTCGACATGGCCGAAGCCAAGGGCCACCCAGGCCGGCAGGGCGACGCCGTCTTTATCCATACCGGCGGCAAGGCCGATGGGGTTGGGGAAGCGCAGTCCGAAGACCGTGCGTTCCAGCGCAGGATGCCGGCAGGCCAGCAGACGCTCGCAGGCCCGCAGCGCCAACCGCCACCGTGAGAGCAGCGTCAGCGCCGCCAGGGTGCGCTCGTGGGCCGTTTCGGCGTCGCCTCCGCCCATACGAAAGAGGACGGGGCGTATCAGGTGTTTGTAGAACATACGGGGTCGTGACCCGCTGGCGTCGCCCTGGAGCGTCGCCCTCAAAACGGTTCCAGCCCCGCCTCGGAGAGCGCGTCGGCGAACCGCTCGACATCGCCCACGCGCCGCAGCGTCTCCACCTGTTCGAGGAGCCTGCGCCGGTCAGCCGTGTCGGAGATGACCGCCCGCTCGATGTACTGGCGCAGGTAGATCTTCAGAATCTCCATCTGTTCCGGGGTCAGTTCATCGTTTCGCAGGTAGGTTTCGACCGCATCGGCCAGGCGCCCCGTGATCTCGTTCATCCAGAAGCGGGGCGGCAGGGGCACGTCGAACGGGTAGGGGTAGTCGGGATTTTCGGTAAAGATCAGTGGACCGATCTGTTCTGACATATATTTATGCCTGTAATGATCCAATCCGACAACGCAACCGCCTCTCGGCCGGGGTTGCGGGGACCGCAGGATTGCCCTTTCCCGTGCGTTCGGAGGGGCGCAACCCCTCTGAACCTCCCCTTGCGGGTCGCAACCCGGTTCACCTGCGCACACCCAGGGCGTCATAGAGCCGGGGGTAATCGAAATTGGCTTCGAGCAACTCGGTAAAGCGGCGCAGTTTCGCGTCCTCGTGGAAGCGCACGCGGCCAAAGAGGCGTTCCGCCCGTTCCACCGTGGCCAGGGTATCGTCGGGGACGACAATCAGCGGCACCTGCAAGTCCCCGGCGCGATGGACGACCTCGGGAGCAGGCTTGAAATTGCCGGTGAGCACCAGGGCGCTGGTATGGGTCTTGAGCGCGGCGAGTTGCAGATCGGTGCGATCCCCGCCCGTGACCACCACCTTGTTGCCGCGGCGGCGGAAGAACGGCATACTGGCCTCGGCGCTCATTGCGCCGATCATCATCGCCTCGGCGACGCGGGCGCACCACTCGCGCTCACCGATCAACTGGCCGCCCAGGTGCGCCAGCAGTTCCTCGATGCTGACGCCCGCCAGGGTCGGGTCGCGGGGCAGGATGGCAAACACGGGGATGCCGCGGCGCTCCAGGAAGGGCGCGACCCGGCCGCGGACAAACTCGAACTGGGAGTCTTCCACCTGGTTGATCAACACGCCGAGCAGGCGCTCACCCACGTACCGCTGCACCGAGAGCACCGTATCCACGCTGAGCGTCGAGTCGTAGCGTGTCACCAGCAGGCCCGGCGCCTGTAGCAGATCGGTAACCTGATCTGCAGAAAGATCCACAAGCGCGCCTTCTGACCAGGTGTTGGTGCCTTCGAGTACAACAATGTCCTTGTTGCGCGAGACGTTCAGGTAGGCATCGCGCAGGATGCGCGTGTAGCTCGGATACTGTCCACGCAGGATCGCCTCGACCACGCCGGGGGTAATCAACACCGGCACGATCTGGTCCATCGGGTCGCTCAGCGCCAGCATCTCGCGAATGAAGACGGCGTCCTCGTCCATCACCGTGCCGGAGGCGCCCCCTACCGATACGCTCACCGGCTTCATGTACCCGACATTGAAGCCATCGCGCTGCATGCGACGCAGTAAGCCGATACAGACGGCGCTTTTGCCGACGAACGTCTCGGTTGAGGCAACATACAGCGTAGCCATCTCTGCCTCCGTGGGACGGGGATGTGCCTGTCGCGTGCGCCGTGATTGGCGGCCGCCACACGCCCTGGCGACCGGCGCGGCCCCGGGGCGCATCCAGACGGCACGTGGGTGAACGCTGGATACGCTGCGGTCTGGACCCTGTGTAGTGACATCATACCCTACAGAGGCGGGATATGCAAAGGGGGGTTGGGCATTGGGCGTCGCGAAACGTTCTGCAAACGCCTCTCGCTCGGCGGCTGATGAAGATTATAGATTTAAACTGGGAGGAGGTTCGGAGGGGTTGCTCCTCTCCGAACTTTCCCCATCTTCATCAACCAACGATAGCCGGAGCCCTGGTTCTGGCGGCGTAGCCGCCAGAACCAACGCAACACCGTCCTGCCGGGCGGCTACGCCGCCCCAGATCCTGCCGCCGGAGGCGGACGTCGCCGGACATGCCTCTCTCCTGAGGGGGGAAGTCTGCTAGAATGAAGATGGAAAGGCTTTGAGAGGGCGCGACCCTCTCAGCGAAAACCAGGGATCACTGATGCCAGCCCTGCCACGCAAGCCCGAAGTGATGAGTCCCGCTGGCTACTGGCCGCAACTGCACGCGGCGATCGAGGCCGGTGCCGACGCGGTCTACTTCGGCCTCAAACACTTCTCGGCTCGCGCCAAGGTGGGTTTCACCCTCACCGAGTTGCCCGAGGCGCTGCGCACCCTGCACGGCCGTGGCGTGAAGGGCTACGTCACCTTCAACACCCTGGCCTTCGACCACGAGCTGGCCGAGGCGGCCCGTGTGGCCGCGGCGATTGCCGAGGCCGGCGCCGATGCCGTCATCGTGCAGGATCTTGGCCTGGCGCGGCTGGTGCGCGCCATCGCCCCGGCGCTGGAGGTCCACGGCTCGACCCAGATGTCGATCACCAGCGCCGAGGGGGTGGAACTGGCCCGCGAGCTGGGGGTGAGCCGCGTCGTCCTGGCCCGCGAACTGTCGCTGGACGAGATCCGCAGCATTGTCGCCGCGACCGATGTGGAGGTGGAGATCTTCGTCCACGGGGCCCTGTGCGTCTCGTACTCGGGGCAGTGTTTTTCCTCGGAGGCCTGGGGCGGGCGCAGCGCCAATCGCGGGCAGTGCGCCCAGGCCTGCCGTCTGCCCTACGAGCTGATCGTTGATGGCGCGCCCCGCCCCCTCGGCGACGCGCGCTACCTGCTCTCGCCCGGCGATCTCTCCGCGCTGCGTTTGATGCCCGAGATCGTTCGTCTGGGCGTCGCGGCGCTGAAGATCGAGGGCCGCTACAAGGACGAGAACTATGTCGCCCTCGCCACCAGCGCCTACCGCAAGGCGGTTGACGAGGCCTGGGCCGGCCTGCCCCTCAGTCTGACCCCCGCCGAGGAACTGCGGCTGGAGCAGGTCTACTCGCGGGGGTCGGGGCCGTTCTTCCTCGGTGGCGCCAATCACCAGGCGGTCGTGCGCGGGCGCGCGCCGCGCCATCGGGGGGTGCTGGTGGGCCGGGTGGCGCGGGTGCTGGCCGATCGGGTGCTGATCGCCCCTGAGCCGGCCACGGCGATCGCCCCGCTGAAGCCCGGCGACGGTGTGGTGTTCGACGCCGCCCACCGGCGCAGCCCTGAAGAGCCGGAGGAGGGCGGGCGGATCTACCACGTGCGCCCGGCCCGCGATGGGCTGCTGGAGGTCGAGTTTGGCAACCAGGCGGTGAACTATCGCCGGGTGCGGGCGGGCGACCTGCTCTGGCGCACCGACGATCCCGAGGTGGAGCGGGCGGCGCGGCCCTTTACCCGACCCGCTGCGCCGCTGCGCCGGCAACCCGTGGCGGTGCGGGTCATTGCCCGCGCCGGGGCGCCGCTGGAACTGGCCTGGCGCCTGGCGGAGCATCCCGATCTGGCCGTCACGGTGCGTTCCGCCGAACCGCTGGCGACCGCGCGCCGTCACCCCTTGACGCTGGAGGACCTGCGCGAGCAGCTTGGCCGGCTGGGAACCACGCCCTACAGGCTGGCCGAACTCGAGGCCGAGATTGCGGGTGAGCCGTTCGTGGCCGACTCGCTGCTCAACACCCTGCGCCGCGAGGCGGTCGAGCAACTGGTGGCCCTGCAGCGCCGGCCCCCCTCGGGGCCGGTGGCCGAGCCGCTGGCGGCGCTGGAGGCCCTGCTGGCAGCAAGCCGGGTGGCGCCGGCCCCTGCCGATCCGTCGCCGCGCCTCCATCTACTGGTGCGGACCCCCGAGCAGCTCGAGGCGGCCCTGGCCCTGCGCCCGGCGCCCGCCAGCATCACCCTCGACTACCTGGATCTGTACGGGCTGCGCCCGGCGATCGAACGGGTGCGGGCAGCGGGCATCCCCGCGCGGGTGGCCAGCCCGCGGGTGCTCAAGCCCGATGAGCAGCGCGTCGTGGGCTTCTTGCTCAAACTCGGCTGCGGCATCCTGGTGCGCTCGACGGGCCTGCTACAGGCCCTGCGCCAGACGCAAGCCCCGCCACTCACCGGCGATTTCAGCCTGAACGCGGCCAATCTACTCAGCGCCGCCACGCTGCTCGACCTGGGACTGGAGCGACTCACGCCCACCCACGACCTGAACGCGGCCCAGGTCGCCGACCTGGCGCGGGCGCTGGGGCCGGGGCGCACCGAAGTGGTGGCCTACCAGCACCTCCCCGTGTTCCACACCGAGCACTGTGTCTTTTGCCGCTTCCTCTCCACCGGCACGAGCTACAAGGACTGCGGGCGTCCCTGCGAGCGCCACCAGGTGACCCTGCGCGACCAGCGCGGGCGCGAGCACCCGGTGCTGGCCGATGTGGGCTGCCGCAATACCGTCTTCGGGGCCGAGGCCCAGACGGCCAGCCGCCATCTGGCCTCCTGGCGCGCGGTGGGCATCGTCCACTACCGTCTGGAGTTCGTCCACGAGAGCGGCGCGCAGGTCGCGGCCGTGACGGCGGCCTTCCGTGAAGCGTTGGAAGGGGTGATCGGCGAACGGGAGCTGGAGCGCCGTCTGGCGCAGATCGCGCCCCAGGGCCTCACCGAGGGCAGCCTGTTCGTGCCCGCCGGCCACACGCTGATCCCGTTGCTGGATTAACGCTGCTGCAGGGGAGGGTTGCAGGGAGGGCGCAGGCCCTTCCATCAATGCCGAAGGGGAAAGTTTCAGGGAGGGCGCAGGCCCTCCCTGAACGTCGTCTGATAGCTCATTGGTCTGTGAACGAAGATTCCTCGCCTTTCTGCCCGCCTCCCAGCCTCCCCCCGCTAGGAGGTTAGGCGCCGGACGCCCTCCCCCAGCCCCTGAGGGGAGATTCGGAGGGGCGAAGCCCCTCCGAAAACCCCTT